>CAZOSU010000250.1:0-4533 GCA_964582515.1 uncultured Acetatifactor sp.
GATAGCCTGCAAAGGCTAAGGAATCCTTGTGCTCGCTTTCACGCTCCGTTCTCCATTTAACAAGGAACTTGTCAACCTTGTCTCCAAGAATTTTACAGCCTTCTAAGGAAATCATACCAAGTGATCCCACAGGGATGGTTTCCAAGTTACGTTTTTCTTCACGGTTTACCATGAAATAAGTCCTCACTTTCTTCGCTCTAGGATAGTTTCCCGGATAATTTCTGTATGCTACGAATATCTGGTCCGGATAATTTGCATAGAGAATAATTGCTGGTAATGCGGGAGAATACGCGGTCAGAATATCTGTCGCGAAGCTCCTCTAACCCTAAGTTGGTAGAAATTATGGTCGCCTTCTGACGTATGTGACGTTCATTTAATAATCCGAATAACTGGGAAGTAACAAAGGAATTCGTCACTTCGGTTCCTAAATCATCGATAATCACCAAGTCACAATTGTATAAGTCTTTGTAAAAATTGTAAAGGCTTTCTTTCATTTTTGTGTTAAATGAATAACTGGCAAGTTGTTCAAACAGGCCGTTTGCACTAAAATAGATAACGGAATAGCCCTGCGATAGCAGTTCTCCGGCTATGCAGCCGGATAGAAAGCTTTTCCCTGTACCTACTGTACCATAAAAGAATAAATTTTGATAGTGTTTGGAAAAACCTGCTACAAAATTTTTGCTTGTGCCTACAGCGGTTTCAAAGCGCTTTAAATCCTCACCTTGATAGTATGCGTAGGAAAGTGTATCAAAATTCTCACGTCTAATAAGATTCTGAATATTTGACTGTTCATACAGAAGGGAGATTTCCTTCTGACGCAGGCAGCTACATTTTTCACTGCCCACAAAACCGGTGTCCTGACATTTGGGACAGTTATAGATTTGCTCTAAGTAATCGTCCGGAAAACCGGCAGAGGTGAGCAAAGCTTTCTTTTGTTGAGAAAGGTTAGTGATTTTTTCTTTAAGAGTATGTAAGGAAGCTTCACTACCTTCTAAAAGCATCCGCGTATGCTTCACAGAGAGAGAAGCAATCTCATCGCACAATTCCTTATACTTTGGTAGGGTAGAATATACCTCTTTCTTACGTTGTTGGAGGAGGAGGTAATTTTTATTTTGCGTCTCCTGATACTCCCTCTGGATTTCATCATATTGAGCCTTGGTAAGTGACAAAACGGAATCTCCTTATGCTTTAGATGCTTTAAGCTCTTGCATCGTAATTTGCTCTAATTGCTGTTCCAATGATGCAAAATCATAGTTATTTTGCTGGAATTGGTTGAAGGTGTTTGCTTTAACGGCATAGCTATTTGGGCGCTTCGAAGCTACCGTTTTGGTGCGGGCCTCTTGATGCAGAGCATCCATCTTGGAGATGTCTTCCTTCTCCTTTACATCATTCAGCTTCCAGTTTTTGAGGATGCCTTCCGCATATTCAAAACGGTGCTTGTCCGTGGCAAGGACGGTACGGTCGCAGGCCTCCATGATGATATCATTGGAAAAGCCGTAATCCTTTGTCCAGCGGATGATATATTCCATCTCCTTATTGGTAGGAGTGCTGTTTTTCCCCAGTGCATTCATAATGGAATATACGGATTTATTGTATTTGCTGGATGCTTCATAAGCCTCCTGAGGGGTGCTGATACCCTGCTCCGCCCAGCTGATAGCTACCTTTTCCATATAGCGGAAATCCTTTTTGCCCAGCTCTACACAGTACTGCAGCAGATAGTCAATCAAATCGTTGGAGAAATGAAGCACATCGGAAAAGAAAATCACCGTCTTCATATCGGAAGCGGTCAGTGTCTTGCCCACATAGGTCTGGGCAAGGAACAGAATTTCCTCAATTCCTTCGTCGTTGCAGAAGCTCTGCATCTGCGCTGCGGTATAGCTTGGCTTCACAAAGGCAGGGGCCTTTATGGGCTCAGGAAGAGGTTTTTCCTCCTTTGCAGGCATTTCCTTTACCGGTGCCGGGAAGGTGGCAGTTTCTGCCGCCTGAAGCTTTAATTCACAGCAGGAAGGCTCATGGCGGCCTAAATCACAAATCTGTACGCCTACCAGATTCTTGTCCTCATCATATTCCAAGGAAAGAAGATTTCGCTTCTCCCAGTATTTCATGGCACGAAGCACATTCTTTTCCGTGTGACCGAATTTGTCGGCAATATCCAGTACACTGGTGGCCATGCCGGCATTCAGCATACGGATAAGGTATAAATAGACCTTGAGCTGGGTGTCGTTGGCATCTTCCATATATTCATCTATAAAAATATTGGGAATCACCGTAGAATCTACGTGCTTATCCTTGTAAATCTTCAAACGAGCCATCTAAGTCCAGTCCTTTCAACAGTTACCATTTGTTTTGCCAAAGCTCTTCCTCTTTGGGCGAGCATTATGGATTATAGCATAGGAATTTTTAAAAGAAAATAGGCAAAATGCCGAGAAGCCTTGAAAACACTGGGCTTCAAGGTTTTTGTGGATAATGTGGAATATGTGGATAACCTTTCGCTTATAGGAGTAAAAAAGGGATAAATCAAGGCTTTTCCTGTGGAAAAGATTTCCACAAAAAGATAAAAAATATCCACATCTTTTGTGGGGAAAAATCCCTCGAAAAAATGTGGATATTGTGGATAACTATTTGGAAAGCAGATTTTCGCCGATTTTAAGCACATCTCCGGCACCCATAGTTATCAACATGTCACCGTTTATGCAATTTTCTAAAAGGAAATTTTCAATTTTTTCAAAGGAAGGAAAATAGTAGGCTTCCTTACCCAGAGCCTGAATGGCTTTCTGTAAATCCACGGAGCTGATACCCAGTGTATCGGTTTCCCTGGCCGCATAAATATCTGCAAGAACCACTTTATCTGCCAAAGAGAGGGCTTTTGCAAAGTCATCCATCAGTGCCTTTGTTCTGGTATAGGTGTGGGGCTGGAAAACGCACCACAGGTTTTTGTGGGCGCAGCTTTTTGCAGCGCTTAAGCATGCTTCAATCTCTGTGGGATGGTGAGCATAATCATCAATGATGGTGATACCGTTTAAGGTACCCTTATACTCAAATCTCCGGTCAGTGCCATGGAAGCCCAAGAGTGCTTTCTTCGTCACTTCCTTTGGAATGTCTAAAATATCTGCCAGACAGATGGCGGATAATGCATTCATGATATTGTGCTCGCCGGGTACACTTAAGGAAAACTCTCTGGTTTCACCATCTATGGTAGTGACAGTGAAGGTGCCATTGCCCATATCGTCATAGGAAACGGTGCTGAGATGATAATCTGCGGCAGCTTCATGACCAAAGGTGATTACCTTGCAGGACAATCCCGCGGTAATTTCCTGATAGTTGTCAATATCACTGTTAATAATCAGGCAGCCATCTTCCGGAAGAAGCTGTGCAAACTTTCGAAAGGAGTTTCGGATATCCTCTAAATCCTTGAAAAAGTCCAGATGGTCCGCATCTATATTTAAAATAATGGAAATCTTCGGGAAAAAGCTTAAAAAGCTGTTGGTATATTCACAGGCCTCCGTAACAAAGTAGTCGGAATTCCCGATGCGAAGGTTACCGCCGATGGTTTTCAAAATACCGCCAACGGAAAGGGTGGGATCCATATCTCCTGCTAACAGAATCTCCGAAACCATGGAGGTGGTTGTGGTTTTTCCATGGGTTCCGCTGATAGCGACGGGCATCTCATAATTTTTCATAATCTGACCAAGAAGCTCTGCACGGTACATGTACGGAATGCCCTTGGCTTTTATTGCCTGAAATTCCAGATTATTGTCGTGAACTGCACTTGTTAGTACAGCGACGTCGATATCATCGGTGATATGTTCTGCGTTTTCCCCATATTTTACACAGATGCCTCTTTTCTCCAAATCTGCCGTGAGGGCAGAAGAGTGCCAGTCGGAGCCGGATACCTTAAAGCCGGCATTGTGAAGCACCTGGGCGAGAGCGCTCATGCTGATACCGCCGATGCCGATAAAGTATATGGAAACGGGATTATTAAAGTCTAGTTTGTACATAGCGTTTCTCCAATCTGAATGAATTCATTCGTACCTTTCATTTTATCATAGATTTGCAGGAAATGACAGAGAGAAATTTGGAAGAATTGTTGTGAAAAATATACGAAAAAAGCAGAAGATTCGACATTTTCTTGGTAATTGTTATTCACTTTCCCTTTAGGGTATGCTATAATGGTTAGTACAAAATCATCGCTTAGATAAACGTGGGAGAAAAGTATTTAGGCTTCAGATGATGACAGAAATGAAATGGAGGGCTTGATTTTGATTAAGAAAGAAATGATTGCCATGCTTCTTGCAGGAGGACAGGGAAGCCGTCTGGGTGTTTTGACCTCTAAGGTTGCGAAGCCGGCAGTAGCGTTTGGTGGGAAATATCGTATTATCGATTTTCCGCTTTCCAACTGTATTAATTCAGGTGTGGATACGGTAGGTGTGCTTACCCAGTATCAGCCTTTGCGATTGAATTCGCATATTGGAATTGGTATTCCGCGGGATTTGGAACGTACTATCGGACGTGTTACTGTTCTTCAGCCATATG
>CAZOSU010000251.1:0-4516 GCA_964582515.1 uncultured Acetatifactor sp.
ACCCAGGACAGAACCTCCATCATTATTGCCCATCGTCTATCCACCATTCGTGATTCAGACCTGATTCTCCTTATGGAGCAGGGACAAATCGCAGAGCAGGGAAATCATGAAGAGCTGATGGCGCTGAATGGCCGATATGCGGAAATGTACCGGACCCAGATAGGGCAGGAAGGATAGGAGATATGGTAAAATCAGTTTGTAAGGATGTGTTTTTTCTAAGTAAAAAGGCGGAGCCCGCTACTCAGGCAGACATGCAGACGGCATTGGATTTGCTGGATACTTTGAAGGCTAATGAAGCGGGCTGCGTAGGCATGGCAGCCAATATGATTGGTGTGAACAAAAGCATCATCGCAGTGAATATGGGCTTTGTGAACGTGGCAATGTTTAACCCGGTGATTGTAAAAAAGTCCGGTCCTTACGAGACCGAGGAGGGTTGTCTCTCACTGACAGGTGTCCGGGGAACAAAGCGTTATCAGGAAATTGAGCTGGAGTATTATGATATGGGCTGGAAGAAGCAGCGACAGAAATACACCGGCTGGATTGCTCAGATTATTCAGCATGAATGCGACCATTTGAACGGGATAATTATTTAGTTTACAAGGAGGATAACATGAAGATTGGTGTACTTGGAACGGGAGGAATTGTTCAGTCGGTAACAAAAACCTTAAAGAAGATGCAAGGTGTGGAGTGCTATGCCATTGCATCACGTACCATGGAGCGTGCAGAAGAGGCGGCAAAAGCTTATGGATATGAAAAGGCTTATGGCTCCTATGAGGAGCTGGTAAAGGATGAGCAGGTGGAGCTGGTGTATATCGGTACACCGCATTCCCGGCATTTTGATGACATGAAGCTCTGTGTGGAGCACGGCAAGCCGGTGCTTTGTGAGAAGGCCTTTACCATGAATGGTCAGCAGGCCAGGGAGATTGCAAGGCTATCAGCGGAGAAAAAGGTGCTTGTGGCAGAAGCCATCTGGACCAGATATATGCCGTCCCGGAAGCTGATTCAGGAGCTTTTAGAAAGCGGTATTATCGGCAAGGTGTCCGTTCTTACGGCAAACCTTTCCTATGTGATAGCCCAGAATTATCGTATCACCGCGCCGGAGCTGGCTGGTGGTGCACTTCTGGACGTAGGTGTGTATGGTATTAATTTTGCTCTGATGCATTTTGGAGATGAGATTGAGAGAATCGAGTCATCTGTGCAATTTACAGAGACCGGTGTGGATGGTCAGGAAAGCATCACTCTTTTCTATAAGGACGGGCGTATGGCGGTACTGACCCATGGAATCTACAGCCGCTCTGACCGCAAGGGTATCTTCTATGGAGACAAGGGCTATATGGTGGTGGAAAATATCAATAATCCACAATCTATTTCTGTGTATGACCAGGGTGATAATCTGGTGAAGCGGGTGGATGTGCCAGAGCAAATCAGTGGATATGAATATCAGTTTGAAGAGTGCATGGACAGAATTGCCAAGGGAGAAATCCAGACCGTGTCCATGCCTCTGGCGGATAGTATCCGTGTGATGGAGGTCATGGATTCCATACGTAGGCAGTGGGGACTTGTGTACCCACAGGAGAAGTAGGAAGTAAAAAGGCCTGCCGCAGTTGCGACAGGCTTCCTTAATGCTATTTCTTAATCAATCTGACAACGAAGATTACGATGCAAGCACCTACAACACTACTGATGATATTACCAAGGATGCCGCCCAGGGAAATACCGATAAGATTAAAGATGAATCCACCAACGAAACCGCCAACGATACCAAGAATGATGTTAACCAGAAGGCCGTGACCGCTCTTCATAATGTAGCCCGCAAGCCATCCGCAGACAGCACCGATGATAAGTGATACAAAAATACCCATAATACATTCCTCCTTAAAGTAAATAGTTTTGCTTACCTTTTAAGTATATAACAAAATTCAAATGATGTAAATCAAAGAAGACGGTTTACCATTCGTTGTTTCCTACAAAAACCTCATATATTTTCTGATAGCGATAACCTTTTTTTACTACCCCATCGGGCACGATGATATTCAAATCCAATAATTCACCAAAGATTTTGGATACGGAATTTAAGGAAACGCCACATTCTTCTGCTACATCCTTCTTGGTAAACACAATCTGCCGCATCAGAATTGGCATAATTCTGTACACAGAATTGCCCCGGATGCCTTTTATCTTTTCCATATCCTCCGCATATATGCTTTTAATACGGCCGATTTTATAAATATAACTACTACACTGGTCTATAGTGCATTGAAGAAAGAATTTGATAAAACCGGCGGGATTTCCACGTCTGCTTTCCATAAGACTTCTTTGGTAGGATGGTTTGTATAATTCCAGGATTTCAGATAAATACAATATGGGTTTTTCCTTATCCAACATTGACATTTGAACCGGAATTAAGGCTCTTCCCAAACGTCCATTACCATCTTTGTATGCGTGAATTGTTTCAAACTGCGCGTGGGAGAGAGCCACATTTACCAACAATGGGTCAATGAATTCGTCATTCATATATTCATACAAATTTAACAGTAGCCCGGGAACGTCTTCCGGTATTGGAGGAATGAAGGTAGCTCCATCAATACCCACACCTCTCGGTCCAATCCAATTCTGCGTGGTTCTTATCTGTCCGGGACTTTTTTCAGAACCTCTCACGCTGTCTAAAACTATGCGATGTAAATCGTTTACAAAACCGATGCTGAATTGACCACCATTTCGTATGGCTTCATAGGCATATTCTACTGTCTTTTTCAGGTTTTGTATCTCTTTGTTATCGTCGGACAATTCCATGTATTTCAGATAATACATTTCATCCTGAGAAATCTGTGTTCCCTCGATTTGTGTGGATTTGTAGCTATCTGTCAATAATACGGAATCCAAAAAGAAGCTGGAATCAAATTCAAGGGTATTGAGCAGAGACTTATATTCTCCATACTTAGCGTTTGCTTCTGCAATTAACCTTAGCATTTCCTTATCGATTTTATATTCTATTGGTAATTTTGATGCTTTATAGGGCTCCATAAATTCACTGTCCTTTCAACTTTGGTTCTATTATATACGATTTGATATAAAAAAACACTGCTTTTTAAAAATACTGATTTTTTTAATTGTGAAAAGCACGATTTTTCTCGGTTTTTTGAAAATCCTGAGAAAAGTTGTGACTGTTGATGATAATTATACCCGCGCTTACATTTTTACAATAGAAGCTCTTCTTTGAAACTTCAAGCTAAGAACAAAGGTGAATTCGGAGGTTAATCTGACTTTCTGTCAAAAATATCAAAATAAATGTAAAATATAGTTGACAAAGTGTCGCGAAGGATGTATATTGACCTTACAGCAAGGAAATCCTTCAAAGGAAGGATAATTCATAAAGTGTGAGGTGGATGTATGAGAAAGAAAGTAATTGTGATTTCATCGATACTGGCAGTGGTATTGATTGGCTTGATAGTGCTCATGTGTATGCCAAGATACAACTATCAGGTGGAATTTGAAAAGGACATCATCGTGCAGGATGGTGTAGCCCAGGAGGAAGCGCTGGAGTATGTGATGGTGATACCTAAGGATGGGGATTACGTGATGCATGCGGAGTGGAAAATCAGTCCGGAAGGGATGCTGATGGGTTGTAGTATCAGGGATGAGAACGGAAAAGATGTAAACACCTTCAGTGCACATTGGATTACCATGTCGTCAGGTGTCATGTCACTTAAGGCCGGGAAATATACCATGACGCTGACTCCTCTTACCAACGCAGAGCAGTGGAGAGAGTATTTTGCAGATGTGGATACCTCGGGCTGGGATGTTCCGCCGGAAGAATCTGGGCCGGCAATGGAGCTGCTTTCGGAAGGAGAATTTCATTTTGAATTTGAATTTAAACTGGAGGAAAGCGCAGATTTGCAGGCATTAATAATTGTGCTGGGTACCGTTTTGGGCGTTATGTTGGTGATTCTTTTGATTGCAGTTGCCCAGACGGATGATACGATGAAGCAGAATTATGATGAGCGTCAGGAGCTGCTGCGTGGAAGAGGAGCTAAATACGCCTTTTATACCATGATGATTTTTAATCTCATTATGTTTATGCTGGAGGCAGCGGAGGTGGTTTATCTGCCCATGAGTACCGGCTTGGCGTTGTTCTTTAGTGTCCTCATTGGAGGGGGCGTATATGCGGTGTACTGTATTTGGAAGGATGCCTATTTTGCACTGAATCAGAAAGTAAACGTCTTGATGGTAATATTAATTTTTGGTGGTGTGGTGAATCTGTTGATTGGAATTGATGCCATTTTGGAAGGCGGTGCCATTCAAAATAATCAGCTGACTTTACGCAGCATGAACCTTTTCTGTGGTATAATGATGCTGCTAATATGTGGAGTACTTATCCTTAAGAAGCTTTGGAAGGACAGAGAGGAAGAATAGGATGAAGAATCTGAAATTAAAATCAGCCCGGGCGGCGCTGGATTTGTCCCAGCAGGAGCTGGCAGATAGGGTAGGGGTGTCCCGCCAGACCATCAACGCCATC
>CAZOSU010000252.1:0-4494 GCA_964582515.1 uncultured Acetatifactor sp.
AAGGGACAAAAGCCATACAATAGGATTATTACTTCTTCCCGCCAGACGGATAATTTCATAAGAAATACCAGCTACACCAGGCATCATGGCAATACGCAGAAGCACCTTCTGCACCGGATTCTCCACCTGAATGAAAAAGAATAAAATAATACTTACAAAAAGCACAAAGAACATAAAGCTGGTACCGCATCTCTTATGAAGACGGGAGCATCTCTTTACCGTGTTTACATCCAGTGCGTAGCCACGCTCCAGACAGTTGATGCACTTATGCTCCGCACCATGGTATCTGTATAATCTGCGGATATCCTTCATAAAGCTGATACCCCATACATACAACACAAAAATGGCAATACGCACCACACCCTCAATAATGGCAATCAGGGATTTATTCTGCACCTCCGCCGTGAAATAGGACGAAATAAAATAGGGCAATACAATAAAGATTCCCACAGCCAGCACCATAGAGAAAATGGTGACGATGGTGGTCAAAAGCTCCTCTGCCTTTCCCTTGGTAATCTTATTCAGCGCCTTGTCAATGCCGGACTCCTCTTCATCCTCTTCATAAAAGCTGGCAGAAAAGTTCAGACTCTTCATTCCCAGCATCAGAGAATCCACAAAATTAAAGATACCGCGGATAAAAGGAAACTCCTTGAATCTTTTCCCATGGAACACACCTTGATAATTCTGGATATCTACCTCGATTTCACCATTCGGTTTACGAACGGCAACTGCATATTTGTCATTGTTTTTCATCATAACGCCTTCCAGAACGGCCTGTCCACCGATACCGGAATAGCATGCTTTCCTACGTCTAGCCATATTATTTCTCCTCTCCACTTACGCAAGGAAAAAAAGGTTGAGATAAATCTACCTCAACCTTTCCGAAATACTTATCCTTATTTAACGCCGTACTTCTTATTGAACTTGTCAATACGTCCATCAGCTCTGGCAACTTTCTGCTGGCCAGTGTAGAATGAATGGCACTTAGAGCAAACTTCTACGTGAATTTCAGCTTTGGTAGAACCGGTAACAAAAGTGTTACCACAGTTACAAGTTACGGTTGTCTGATGATACTGTGGATGGATTCCTTCTCTCATGTTTTCACCTCTCTATAATTACTTTACGTTTAAATTTTGTTCTCATCCGCACTGCTTATGGACCCACAAACAGCATTGGTATTGTAACATGTCTGTAGGCAAAGTGCAATAGTTTTTTAAATAAACTTATTTCTTTTTACGGTTGCCACAAATTCCCTATTATTCTTGCTCTTATCAAACATATCTAAGATACGGTCCGTGGCTTCATCAGGCTTTAATCCGTTCAAGGCCTTACGGATAATGTTCATAGCCTCCAGCTCTTCTCCATCAAGAAGCAAATCCTCTCTTCTGGTACCGGATTTATGAATATCAATAGCGGGGAAAATACGCTTTTCGGAAAGCTTTCTGTCCAGAATCATTTCCATATTACCGGTTCCCTTAAATTCCTCGTATACTACATCATCCATCTTACTTCCGGTATCTACCAGTGCAGTAGCAAGAATGGTCAGACTTCCGCCCTCTCTCATATTACGCGCAGCACCAAAGAACCTCTTTGGCATGTGTAACGCTGCCGGGTCAAGACCACCGGAAAGGGTTCGTCCACTTGGCGGAACCACCAGATTGTAAGCTCTGGTAAGACGGGTAATACTATCTAAAAGAATCACCACATCCTTCTTGTGTTCTACCAGACGCTTTGCTCTCTCTATTACCATCTCTGAAACTCTTCTATGATGCTCCGGAAGCTCATCAAAGGTAGAATAGATAACCTCCACATTGTCACCGTGAATGGATTCTTTAATATCCGTAACCTCCTCAGGACGCTCATCAATTAAGAGAATCAGCATATGCATGGTAGGGTTGGTTCTCAAAATAGAAGATGCCACTTCCTTTAAAAGCGTGGTCTTACCTGCCTTGGGAGGTGATACAATCATACCACGCTGCCCCTTACCAACCGGGCTGATTAAATCCATAACACGCATTGCCACAGAGCATCCCGGATATTCCAGACGAATGCGGTTGTCCGGGAAAATGGGGGTCATATCCTCAAAATTCGCCCTGCGTGCAGCAACCTCCGGTGCATAGCCGTTAATGGACTTCACATATAAAAGCGCACTGAATTTTTCCTGCTGGGTCTTAATGCGCTTGTTTCCCTTTAAAATGTCACCTGTCTTTAAACCGAAACGACGAATCTGGCTGGGTGCCACATACACATCATCCTGGCCGGGCATAAAATTGTCACAGCGGATAAATCCATAGCCGTCGGACATAACCTCCAAAATACCGGAAGCCTCTTCCCCGCTATCCAGCTCCTGGGGATAGGTCTCCTGATCTAAGCTCTGCACGGAAGCAGCAGGAGCCTTTGCTGTATCGGCCTTAGCCACACCGGCTTTTTCCTTATCCTTTTCATCCTCTCTAAGCATTGCCTCCACAAGCTCCTCTTTTTTCATTGCGGAAATGCCACGAATTCCTCTTACCTTTGCCAACTCCTTTAATTGCGCAAGCGCTAAAGATTCATATTTTTCTCTCATAAATTTATATCCTCCAAATATGTAAAAATAAAAATCGGGAAATAATGCGAAAATCGCGATTAATGACGTGCCAATTACTCGTATAGCCATTATAATACATTTTTTTCAAAAAGAAAAGCCCAAAATAAAAAACATTAATAAATCTTGAAAATGTTCCTCTGAAACATTACAATTAAACCTATGCACCCCACATAATACATGGGGAGAAAGAGGTATATCATGACAATAGGTGAAAAAGCACTTTTATTACACGAACAGTGGAACGGCAAATTAGAGACCGTTTCCAAAAGTCCGGTAAAATCCAGAGAAGATTTAAGTTTAGCATACACACCCGGTGTGGCAGAGCCCTGCAGGGTAATCGCCCAGAATCCTGATGCTGCATATACATATACAATGAAATCCAACACAGTAGCGGTAGTTTCGGACGGCAGCGCCGTGCTTGGACTGGGGAATATCGGTCCCTTGGCAGCGATGCCTGTTATGGAAGGTAAGGCAGTACTTTTTAAGGAATTCGGCGGTGTCAACGCAGTACCCATCTGCCTGGACACACAGGATACCGAAGAAATCATCAAAGCGGTGACCTATCTGGCACCGGCCTTTGGAGGTATCAATTTAGAGGACATCTCCGCTCCCAGATGCTTTGAAATCGAGGAACGCTTAAAGAAAACCTTAAATATCCCCGTCTTCCACGACGACCAGCACGGTACCGCCATCGTGGTTTTGGCAGGTATTATCAATGCCCTTAAGGTAGTAAACAAGCAAAAGGAAGACTGCCGCGTAGTGGTAAACGGTGCAGGCAGTGCAGGTGTGGCCATTACAAAGCTGCTTCTTACCTATGGCTTCCCAGACATCATAATGTGTGATAAGGTGGGTATTTTGTCGAAAGAGACAGAGGGTCTAAACTGGATGCAGGAAAAAATGGTTCAGGTCACCAACTTATCCGGTGAAAAGGGAACTCTTGCAGATGCCATGAAGGGCGCAGATATCTTTGTGGGCGTGTCCGCCCCCGGAATCGTTACCAAAGAGATGGTTGCCTCCATGAATAAGGACGCCATTCTTTTTGCCATGGCAAACCCGGTACCTGAAATCATGCCGGACCTTGCAAGGGAAGCCGGTGCAAGGGTAGTGGGCACCGGACGCAGTGACTTCCCCAATCAGGTAAACAATGTCATCGCCTTCCCGGGTATCTTTAAGGGTGCACTGGAGTCCCGCGCTTCCCAGATTACGGAGGAAATGAAGCTGGCTGCGGCAAATGCTCTGGCAAACCTTGTAACCGACCGGGAGCTTTCCGAAGATTTCATTCTTCCGGAGGCATTTAACCCCAAGGCAGCAGAAGCTGTTGCAAACGCAGTAAAGGCACATGCTTAATCATGCAAAATAATACATTATGGCTGGACAAGCCCTATTATTCACTGGATGCGTATTTTAAAAATACCTTCCACCATAAATGCTACAAAATAGCCCTGGATGCCGGTATGACCTGTCCCAACCGAGACGGCAGCCTTGGCAGCCGGGGCTGTATCTTCTGTAGTAGCGGCGGCAGCGGTGATTTTGCTGCTGCTGTGGGTAATATAGATGACCAACTGGCCGAAGGACTTTCCAAATTCGGTGATAAGAAGGTGGGCGATTTCTTCATGGCTTATTTCCAAGCCTACACCAATACTTATGCACCAATAGAAAAGCTCCGTAAAATCTACACGGAAGCCCTCTCCCATCCCCGGATTTGCGGAATCTCCATTGCCACCAGACCGGATTGTCTGGGCTGTGAAGTCCTTGCTCTTTTGCAGGAATTGAAGACCACTTACCCGGAAAAACTAATCTGGATAGAATTGGGGCTTCAAACCATTCATGAAAAAACTGCTGTTTACATTCGCAGAGGATATTCCCTGACTGTTTTTGAGGAAGCCGCAAAGCATCTGCGCCAAATG
>CAZOSU010000253.1:0-4459 GCA_964582515.1 uncultured Acetatifactor sp.
TGCTGTGCTGTGCTGTGCTGTGCTGTGCTGTGCTGTGCTGTGCTGTGCTGTGCTCAAGCGTATCTCTTCTATGCATAGCTGTCAAGTCCCTTCTGTTCGCAAATTTTATAATATTATTATACCATTCTTGTGCAATTTTGTCAATTTTACATCAATACTTTTGAGAGTTTTGTTAAAATTCACTATATTTTAAAACCACCCTAGCCATCAACTTACAGAACATTGCAAAAGGTACCTTAAGTTTTTAATAATTACCTTGGTTTCATTACAGCTTGCTCTTTTTTCAGACGATAAATCAAATAATATATCAGATTATTAAGCAATTCATCTGCATATTCTGAAATTACCAATTTATAACCCATACTTTGCCCTCATTTCTCCGAGTGCTGTTCTGGCATCTTTTGCCTGACCTGCCTCAATCTGCTTTTCAGAAATTTCAATATCTGTATACATAGCAAGTTTTTTCATGGCAGACTCATAAATTTCCATATAGGGGATGACAGTGCATCCAAAACACGCCCAAAACAAAAAAAACGAGCGGTGACATGCTGCAAAAGCATATCATTGCCCGTTTTTTCCACAATACTATTCTTCTTTATAAAACTATATTCGACCAAAATTCCGGCAAATTAAGGTTTTTTATTAGTTCTCTTTCATCTTCGCCAATTTCGCCGCCTGGTCGGCTGCGAAATGGAAACACATCAAAAAATAGTACTGTGTGCAAACGCATCAATTTCCCCATAATTTTGATAGGGCTTTATACAAATGCGTCATTCTTTTTTGCATTCAGACCTTAACGTTGCTCTGGCTGCATAACAAGTTTCTTTGTTTATTAGTTTTTCCTTATAAAGCAGTTCGAGAAAAACTAATTGCAACTCATTCCTATTGATTTGAATGTTATTGCAAGTTTCCATCTTATACCACACCTCCTTCGTCTTAAAACGTGTGGTATGTTAGCATATATAATTCATTGATGCAACATCTTATTTTACCTCATCAACAACTCAGATTGTTTCAATAGATTTTCCGCCTCTTCCAATTTTTTTGCATATTTTTTTTCACAGCTTCTTAATTCCTTTGACATTTGTTTCTGAGCATCGATACTTTCCCTAGTATCAACAACAATACTAGCAACTTGTTCTGGAGTTAACTCTATCAAGCCAGTCGAACCAGTATATAAACGTTCTATTTGCTTATTTCCAAAACCTTTTCTTAAATAATCAGCTAAATAATATGGATCAATTACACTAGAATCTACTCTAATAATAGTAACATGTCCATCTGCTATTGCAGGAATAGACTGGTTATACACACATGCTTTTCCCAATGTACCATCACCAGTTGACGCTAATATGACATCATTTTTTTTCAGAATATTGGTTTTTAATCTAATATTTTCTATGCATTCCCGTTTTTCTGACTGTAACTGCTCTATTTTTCTTTCGGAAGTTTGCTGTTGAATTAATGCAGTAAATTCCTCTTCAATCTGTTTCTTGCATAATTCATAATACAATTTCTCATTTTCACAATATTCGTCATATAATGATTTCTCAATCCAATCAGACCCTTCCAAAATAAAATCGCCCAACTTACTAATGCTACTTCCTGCTTTAACTACAACTGCATATCCATCTTTCTCATCAACATAATTTGTTGCCGATGGACTACTCTTTCGACATGTTTCCAGTTGATTCAACTTATCTATTGTCGGTCTATGTGCTTTAATCATTTCTTCTAATTTACTTAATACTTCAATATCCCAATATTTATAATCAAATCTATGTGTTATATCAGATGCAATCGCAACAGAATCCACATCAAAAGCTCTCCACATATATCCTTCTCGTATACCTTTAGAAGAATGATCGAGCAAACTATTTCCTACCTCGTTAAGTAGTTTTTCAAACTCAAAACCACGAATGGTATCTCCAGCTCCAGAATATCCTAATGATAAAAGTTTACAAATCGCTATCGGATAATTATCTTCTAAATCATCATCTACTACCTTTCGCTTCTCTAAATATAATAAGCTACATTTAACATTAATTTTATTTGGTTTAAAAGTTTCACTCGGCAAGGATACCACTGCTCTAATATAACAATTTTGCAATATAAACGTTCTCAATTCTTTACCCGAATCGGTATTCAATACTCCTTCGTCAATAACTGTGCAAATTTCTCCTCCAGGCTTTGTTGCATTCACCATCTTTTGCAGAAAAAGATACTGACCTTTAGTTGTTTTTACATCATACTGCCCCTTGTCATCATCTGACTGTGATTCACCCTCTGATGTTCCAAAAGGCGGATTAGTAAAGATCAATGTGCAATCGGGATTACTTGTATTCCAATTGGTTGCACTTTTAGCTAAGCTATCTTCATGTTTTATATTACTGTGTCCATCTCCAGCAATAATCATATTCATCTTTGCTGCAGCTGCAACTCCTGCATTCGCATCAGACCCAAAAAAAACTTCTCCTTTTATTTTTTTTACAGCATTTTCATATGTATCATTTGTAATCTCTCGTGCTTTAAGCTTGTCTTGAAGTTTTTTTAGATTTTCTTGCATCAAAAAAACTAAAAATCCACCAGTACCGCATGCAGGGTCTAAAATTTTAATTTCTGTATTTCCAATAACAGAATTTATTATTTTATTCTCACCAACTAAAGCTCCCATTACTCTAATAAGCGGTCTAGGTGTAAAATATTGTCCCAATTTTTTGCCTTTCAGCGTGGCTCTTACATAATATTCAAATGCAGCTCCTTTTGAATCATAGCTACAATCATAAAACGATACGGAAGATAAATCCTTAACTAAGCTTAAATATGTTTTTGGATTTTTAATTTTTATAGGTTCTTCTAACACTTCTCCGTACGGCGTTTTTCCAACGATATCTCCTATCATGCTATTAATAGCCGTCTTCACTTGATCTGCATTTTTTATTGGATAGTTAGCAAGTTCATAAAAGCGATAAGAATATGGGAGTTCTGGAAAATCTTTTTCCACATCAGCCTTTTCTTCAAGCAATCGCAAAAACAAAAGCTTTGAAAAATCAGCAAATGCATTTTCTTCATCTTTCTCTATTTTTCTAATAGTACTATGTCCTTTTGCAAACAATGCGTTTAACTTTCTTAACGGCAACCCTTGTCTATATGGCAAACTATTATCGTTTGAAATAGATATATCATTTTCATATGGATTTGAACGCAATTTTCTAATAACATTTGGTAATTGTTCTTTGCTAGGTATTTTATCAAGAACTTTTCCATCCCATTTTATTCTCTGCTTAGTCTGAGTATTAAAACACTGAATTTCTACACCATTTGTTACAACAACAAACGGAACATCTACTTCTTTCGACTTAGCATACTTTATTGCCTGATCTCTGTCCTTATTAGTTAACTTCTTTGATAATTTTTTTGCCTCTATTAAAAAAGATGCATTCTTTTTCCCCAATGTTACCAATATATCAATAAAAACCTTAGAAGCAACTTCTTCAACTGAAATACCTTTTTCAAATTCTAAATCATTGACAATATCATATCCCCTCCGTTCTAAATAAGGTAATATTTTTTTTACAACTGTTTCTGTCTCGGATTTAATTGCCATGATTATATCTCCTTTCGCAACAAACGTATGTTCGTTATTAATATACAATATTATTGTGTTCTTTTCAAGATTTCTTTTGAACTTTTTCTCCTACTTCAATTATATTTTACACTACATCTATCAAATCTCAAGTAAAAAGTGCCCAACACCAGCAAAAAAACCAATATTGGACACTTACCCTTACTCAATTATAAACTTTCTAACTCAACCCGTACAATCGCTATCTCCCCTAATTCTCATTCATCTTCGCCAGCTTCGCCGCCTGGTCTGCTGCAATACAAGCATCAATAATATCCACAATGTCACCATTCATAATCTTGTCCAGCTTATACAGGGTGAGACCGATACGATGGTCGGTTACACGACCCTGGGGGAAGTTGTAGGTACGGATTTTCTCAGAACGGTCTCCGGTACCAATCTGGCTCTTACGAAGCTCTGCCTCGGCATCATGTCTCTGCTGCTGCTCGATATCATACAGCTTTGCTTTTAAGAGAGCAAATGCCTTTGCCTTGTTCTGGAGCTGGGACTTTTCGGTCTGGCTGTATACCACGATTCCGGAAGGATAGTGGGTTAAACGTACTGCAGAGTCGGTGGTGTTGACACACTGTCCACCATTACCTGAAGCACGCATTACGTCAATACGGATATCCTTATCCTCGATAACGATATCGATATCCTCATCAACCTCCGGCATTACCGCTACAGAGATGGTGGAGGTATGGATACGTCCGCCGCTTTCGGTCTCCGGTACACGCTGTACACGATGCACACCACTTTCGTACTTCATCTTGGAGTATGCACCCTGACCGGTAATCATGAACTGTACTTCCTTCATACCGCCGATACCGATTT
>CAZOSU010000254.1:0-4427 GCA_964582515.1 uncultured Acetatifactor sp.
TCATCCGCATGGAATCCGATGAAGTTCACAATATGCTCAACACGGTAAAATCCAGCAACATGAAAAGCAAGCGCCAGAAGAAATTCTGCGAGAAAAATCAGCAACGTGACACGGCTATTTTGACTCTATTTTTAAACACCGGCATGCGTGTTTCTGAGCTTGTTGGGTTAGATATTAAGTCGTTAAATTTTTCACAAAACACAGTATTTGTCATTCGAAAAGGCGGTAAATCAAATATTCTCTACTTCAATGAGCAGGTTTCTGAGACATTAAAGGATTATATCGATGGGGAACGTGCCTCTTTACTTGGGCCCAATACCGAAGAACAGGCACTTTTTCTCTCCAACCGCAAACAGCGTATGTGTGTGAAGGCTGTGGAAAATGTGGTAAAGAAATTTGCCCAGGAAGCGGTTCCGGACAAGCATATTACGCCTCATAAGCTTAGAAGCACCTACGGTACTGCACTCTACCGGGAAACCGGTGATATTAAGCTGGTAGCGGACGTGCTGGGCCATGAAGACGTCAATACCACCAATAAATATTATGCTGCCAGCGAGGAGGAGCATCGCAAAATGGCTGCGAAAATTAAGGTATATGAATAAAATATGAACGCCACCGTAGCACCAAAACTACGGTGGCGTATTTATCCCATTAACGGCCATAAGCATTGGCCAACGCATCCTTCACCTCTTCCAGAGTGTAGATACCTCCGTTTTCTATGCCTAATAAGTCCGGGCGTGTAGGATATGTAAGGAGTACATCCTCTGCCACACAACGTACCCAAACAAAGATCGTCGATGATCTTTGAGAATAGGTGATAATGTAGTCTTCATATTCAATATCTACCAGAGCGCTATCTATCATTTCATAAGTCAGTCCGGAAAATCCGAAGGGAACAGGCGCATTTCACTTTAAGCGACCTCCAATACATTTTTTCATCCATTAGTTATGTCGCAAAAGGATGGTACATATTATTTGGTGAACGTCAATTTTTTGTAATATCCAATTCTATAAGCGTTAATGCAATTAAGTCTCCCGGCGCATACACTTGCAATCAATCAAGAATCTTATTTCCTTTTCTTAGGATAACACTTGGGAAATGCAAGGTGGAAGCATATGCTACTGCGTCATCCGTATTACCTTACAATAATTATCCTTTTGCAATCGAAACCGGCCAAGTATTGGTAGTTAAATATACTAAAACGGATGGTTCGGTTTATACAGAGTATCATCGTTCTGATGGAAACACCTTGCAGGGGCATTGACTACAGAAGAATTTCGCATAGATTGAATAAATAATTTTTATTTGTTATTGACATTCTCGAATATCGAGAATATGCTTAAAACAGAAATACTCGATAATCGAGAATGGAGGTGCCAAAGATGCCCAGAGAAAAATTCCGGACACTCACAGAGCAAATGTTTTATGTACTGCTCTGCTTGAAAAATGAATGCTATGGTATGGATATTTTGGATAGAGTTCCTGCGATGACAGGTGGCCGTGTAACTGTGGGCTCCGGGACTCTATATAATTTGCTGGAACAATTTCTGGAGGCTGGCATGATAATAGAAACCAAGGTGCAAGGACGCAAACGAACCTATCTGCTCACCGAAAAAGGAAAATCTATGCTGGATGCGGAATATGCCCGCATTGTTGCCCAGGCACAAGACTACTGTGCTATCTTTGGAAAGGGGGAAATGTGATGAAGGATACAAAACGCCAATTTACCCGTTATGCCTTTTATGACCAGACTGCAATGCAGAACCATTTTGAAAAAATGGCTTCTGAGGGCTGGCTGATTGAGAAGATAAATTCATACCTTTATCGGTTTCGTCGTATTGAGCCACAAAAGCTCCATATTGCTGTAACCTATTTCCCGGATGCATCGGAATTCGATCCCGGTCCCAGTGACAAACAGCAGATGATGGAGGACTTTGCGGCCAAAGATGGCTGGAAGCTCCTTACCAGATGGGGACAAATGCAGGTCTTCTGTAGTGATGCAGAAAAGCCAACACCTATTGAAACAGACCCAGTGACACAGGTGGAAACCATTTATCGTTCCATGAAAAAGAATTTGCTTCCGTCTCATCTGATGATGCTTGCTCTTGCCATTTATCAGCTTGTATTCAATGGCTATCGGTTGATTACAGAAACTGTTGATTTTCTTTCTACCCCATACCTTTTAGCTTCTCTTCCGGTATGGTTACTGATTTTACTTGCTGAAATTAACGAAATAATTGTTTGTTTCCACTGGTATCGAAAAGCAAAACCGGCTGCAGAGAACGGCATTTTCTTCCCGGTAAAAACAAACCGTTTTATTACTTTAACACTCCTTCTTTCCAGCGCATTTGTTTTGATTTCAACCGTTGCCATGCCCTCTGAGTTACGTATGGTGTCACTTGGCTGGATGGCTGTCATAATAGGTATTATACTTTTGAGTCATGTTGTAAAACAAAAGCTGAAGAAAGCAGGCGCACCTCGCGGTTTGAATTATACAGTGACAATTTTAATCATTGTACTTCTGACCTTTACTCTTCTATCAGGCTTGGTTTTCTTCATCATGCGATATGGCTTAGATGACGGCCGGGAACCTGTTGGCAGCTATGAAATTAATGGATGGACATTTAAAATCTATGACGAACCAATGCCTTTATATGTAGAAGATATGATGGATATCGGTAACAGTGAATGGTCCAGAGAATGTAATAAACACAATGAAACCTTCCTGCTTGCAAAATCCGAATACCGTCAGAATCATGTGCAGGGCGGTCCGGAAGGCTTGAATGATTTGGAATATACGATTGTGGATATCAAAGTCCCGGCTCTTTATGATACCGTGAAAAGCTCCATGCTCAATGAAAGACAGGATGAGGTTCATGGTGACTACATCTTCACCGACCATTATGAGCCCGTGGATGCAACCGTCTGGGATGCTGCCGAAGCATATCAGCTTCACTGGAGTGGCAGTATCCTCGATACCTATCTTGTTTGCTGGGAAAACCGTATCATAGAAATCAAATTTTACTGGCAGCCCACACCCGAGCAGATTGCTATAGTAGTCGAAAAATTGAAAACGGAATAAAGCAAGGGTTTGTAGAGGTGGAAAAAGAATAAATCACACAGCCGTAAAGACTGTGTGATTTCCATTTTTAGAACAATGCATTGGTAATTTCTTTATCGTATTTTAAGCTCTTAAAGGTAGCCAAATCCTGAGAAAAGAGCTTTCTCAATTCATCCGAATAGCCCACAATCATCCAAGGATATTTATTTACAAGGAACTGGAGAATATCCTTTGCGTTAGCTTCATTTTTTGCACTAACTGTAGCGAAGTTTCCCCGTCCCTCTGCAAGAATTGCCACACCATAGGTTTTACCGGTAGGAATTCCATAGGTACGATGCTGGGTGATATTGGTATAAGCCCATAATAGCTTTTTGGTGGAAACCATTCTTGGATGACTACCATCCATGTAGTATACGGCACGCTGACCAACTCCCAGGATATCGGATAATTTTACGCCGCTATTCTTTGCTGATTCATAATCAGATTCTAAGCTGTCTGCGGATAGACCTGCTTCTTCCAGGTCCTTATTGAATTTCTTTAAATATCCGCCGGTAGCCAGCTTGATAACTCTGCAAATGCCCCAAATCAATAAAATAGCAGCACCAATAAGTAAGACAACCGGGAATACCTGTCCCTCGGATTCGGTAACCTCGATGTAGTAAGGAAGGGTATATGCTTCATACTCTTCTACGCTCCAACCGCCACTGGTGAAGTATTCTTCAAAATAACCCTTGTCTTCTTCGGTCATGCTGCGAATATATCCATTAAATGGAATGGTTTCGCCGCGTAGTCCTTCAAAGGAGTTCTCTGTCATGGCATCCATACGATTCATGTAGGAATAGGGAACGCGGATAGCCATGTAGCGGTAATCCACCGCATTGTCATCACCGGTCCAGATTACATAATACAGATACTCTGTGGTCTGCACATGGGTCTTAGTGTTTTCCTTGTACTCCTCAATAAACCAGCCAAAATTGTCCATCAGCTGAATGTTTACATACATTCCGGGCTTAATCTCTTCCGGAGCAAGCGCTTCAAAGGTTTCTCCATCACCCATATAAGAGCGAAATTCTCTTACAAAGGGTACCGCCAGAACGATGGCGATAATAATGATGATGACGGATGTCATTAAAACACGTTTTTTGGCTTTCTTTTGTAATTCGTTTAACATTTCTCATTTCTCCCTCATAGAAAATTATTTATAACGAAAAAGATTTTATCACATTAGAGCAAAAAAGTGAAGTAAAACGGAAAAATTTTATGGTTTTTCGTAAATTCCCATAAATAAGGGCACATCCGACTTTTTATCATAAATCATGTAGAAGAAGGGGCGGTTAAAAAAAACATCAACGGGCGCATCCTCCG
>CAZOSU010000255.1:0-4422 GCA_964582515.1 uncultured Acetatifactor sp.
TCTGTCATCATAGGTGTAAGAGTACTGGCTTACCACCCATTCACAGTCGTCGCAGACATTTTTGAGTTCTACGATCTGGTTTCTTGCATTGTAGGTGTTATAGGTACTGATGCCGTTTGGTCTGTGGATTTCGGTCACATGGTTTAGGACACCAGCATCTTTTTTGCAAAAGAGATTAGAGTGCAACAAACACACTCTTCCCAATAAAAATATTAGAAAAAGTGTGTTTAGAAATAATATTTCCTACTATGCAACTCTAAAAGAATGGTTGTAATCGAATAATTTTAAAATTAAACATCTTCCAATAGTTCGATAAGTTCCCAATCTACATATCCCAACTTTTGCTCTATTTCTTCGAAAATTTTGTACTGTTGTTGTTCTAACCCTACATCTCTCGGATATAAGTCACAAAACTTTTTTACAAATTTAACACACCAATAATATTTGCTATATAATATATCCCCCAGCGAAACTGATACTACATCTAGAATTTGAACTTCTTTCTCCTCAAAAAACATCCAATAATTATACAAATCGTCGATTTTTGTATCCGAATACTTTTTTTGGTATGTATATTTTGTTTTTTTCATCAAATCATCTACATTGTTTTTTATAATCTCCATACAAAATCCTATTCCGGATAAAAAGTAACCTTAATATCCATATCATGTTCACTAAAAAACCGTTGTAATTGTTCTACCGCATTCTTTTCCGACACGAGCCACTCGACTTTATACTTAGCAGCATTAGCAGCTTCTAATTGCCGCTGAGCCTCCTCTAATATCTTAGTCTTTGCAAAATTTGACATATCATATACATGGTAAAATGATTTTGCTTGCATAATAAGTTTTCCGTCCTGCACGATTCCATTTACCATATTTTCAAATTGTACATATCCACCTTCTGGGTGTGGTAAATAGTAACTTTCATTCTGTGGATTGATTTTCAATTCATATCTATCTACTCGAATATTATTTTGCGATATTCTTTCTCCCCAGTAACCTTCACCATCTTGTCTAACAACAATTTCATGTATACCCCACTTTATAGTATTGGCATTTTCAGCTTCATCACATAAATTGTCAATTATGTTCTCTTCGACTGCCTCTTCAACATATTTTTTTATAAAGGTACTGTACAAATTATCCCAGAAATTTGTTGCATCGTGAACCTGCCCTAATGCATTGTTTACCGAGTTCGCCACTTCATAAGCATCCGTTGCATTTTCAAGTTTCAAAAAATCATCAGCTGTACTAAACAAAGTCTCAGTTACATCATTCCCCAGATACCTTACAATTTCCGTAATTGTTCTACCTGTTTCATCTACAGATGTAACTGCCTGAATTCCCTTTGTAGTTCCAATTGCAGCTTTTCCTGTAATTGCCGAGTATAATGGGGTTGCAAGTGAAATGGCATCAACCAATACATTGACTTTTCGTTCCTCTGTTGGTTCAATCAGACACAAGATGCCATCTACCACCAAAATTCCTAAATCAATCCATGTATCTATTGTTACACTACCACTCGGATACACATAATTTAAAGGACTTGATGAGCAGTAGTTATACCGGTTCAGCGTAAGGGGCTCTATGATATTTCCAAGGTACGTATCTTCCGTCAGGAAGTTCGCAGTTACCACGTCATAGTAACGGGCTCTTAAGTACTGGCTTTCAATGTTGGGGTTGTAGTACTCGCCATTGTAGGTGTACTCATTTTCATAGGTCGGTGCACCAAAAGTAGCTGCTCCGTTGGCATCATAGCGGTAGGACTGGTAAACCTGTCCTTCCTCGTTGGTGATGCCGGTGACGCTGCCTCTGGGGTCGTAGAGGTAATAGCCGGTACTGTCATCATACCTGTCGATACTTAAACGGTCCACACCGTAGGTGTAAGCGCTGTCCAGCTCACCGTTGATGTTCCGTTCTACCAGAACCTCGGTATGCTCACGGTTTACATCATTGATGTATTCGATAAGCTCGTAGTTCTTCTGCTTACCGGTAGACTTAATCTTATCGATTAAATCCTGCTCTGCATCGCTGACCTTGTCATTCTCCGGGAAGAGGATGCTGCAAAGGTTGGCATCGGAGTTATTGTCCTTATCGTTTCCGTTGCCGTTACCGGAGTTGTCCTTCCAGTCCTCATCGGTATGGAGGTTGTAGTTTAGCTGGAAGACGCGGTCTCCGTCACCGTCGTAAGCTGCTGCAATGAGAAGCTCGTCGGCATCATAGACTGCGGCAAGGCTGTTTTCCACGGTGTATTCGTAGGTCTTTTCTATCTTGTCCGTGCCGATGCGTCCGGTTTCAGAGATGCGGTTGCCGTCAGCGTTGTACTCGTAGGTCAGGCTGGTAGTTTTCTCTCCATCATCCAGCGTCTCGGATACCAGCTGATTGCTGTCATTATACACATACCTGTGCCATTCTGCAATGGTACTATCCTCTGAAACCTTCTCCATATAGGTGCGGTTGCCCATTAGGTCGTATTCGTAGTTGTAGGTATAGGTACCGTAGTTATCCTCGGTTTCCACAGCCTGAAGGAGCTTGCCTGCATCATCATATACAAAGGTTCTATCGGTTTCCACGATCTGGTAAGCAAAGGTAGCATCCTTGTTGTGCTTTGCATGCTTGGTTCCGTGAGGATACAAATCGTCATGCTTACCATCGGTATGCTTGCCGTTGTGCTTGTCATCGTAGGCCTAGCCTGCCAAAGACTATATCTTACTTAATATCTAATATTATCATTTACAACGAGCGTTCAATTTCACTCAAATATAGAATATCTCCTTCTAAACCAAAACCACTACCATAATCAACAAGCCCCTTGTCTTTTTCCCAAGTAAACCACTCATAAAAACCTGTCTCTCCATTCACTTGCTCATCACGTCTGCTATATGTTACTTGGTTTTCTGTTATAGAAATACTATAGTTCATACCATCTTCCTTTTTTGCAGATATCTCTCCAAGTTGGAACACAAGATCTCCATTTTCCACCAACTTTTCATCTGTGTTCAAGTATTTTACAATCAACTCATCATCATTATAAAATTCTATAACGCCTCCATCCTGATAAACATACGACCAAATCCGATAAATCTGTTCATTCGTGACATAGAAATAGATATTAACTCTTTCGCTTCCGAGATAACCTACCGGCTCAATTGCAAATTTATAAAGCTTTCCTCTTTCATATGCTCTTATCAAATTAACTTTTATCTCCACGCATTTTTCTACACGAGTTTCTACCTCGTAAAATTCTGCATTGGCATTTAATACAACTTGATTCGCCTCATAAAAATAGGGATTACTTTTCTGCATACCAGAACAACTTGTTAAGCAAAACATTCCAAATAGAAGTAGAATTGTATAGATGCTCTTCCTCATTATCATTCCTCCTCAATAATTAGAATTGAATTTAGCAGGATGTACGCTCCTATCTGTGAATCCACCACATCTTCTTTATATACACTTACGTAATCACCATTATCATTACGCTCTTCAACATACTTTCCTGATGTATATATATTTGTTCCACTATACAGATAAGGACTAATATGTCCGTTATTATAGTAACCTAACCCATTATACACCTCTGCAAAACACATCATCGCAACAATATCTTTTGAATCGGCTTCTAAACCATACTTTTCTATATAATGCGCCTTTTCCTTTATCGCATCTTCTGCTGCTAAATCAAAATCATCAAAATAAATGCCCTTAGGAACCTTTTTAGTTTTCTTCCCCAATTGTTCCCCATTATGCAAATATACATTAAAACTTCCTTCTAGATAATCTTTTGTATTTTCTCTATAATGTATAATAGCTATTAACTCAGAAGGAACACCTATCTTATCAGAAAGTTCCTGATATCTTTCTATATTTTTTTCATATGCGGCTTTAAATTGTTCTCGCTCAGCATCAAATTTTGAATCTACCTCCACTATATTACTGACATTCTCTTCTGTATACCTATATAAAGGAGTATTTGGTTTAGACTTAACATCTTCAGCATTTACATAATCATCATTTTCTTTATTAATATCCTGCACCTGCTGCATGATGTCTTCCAAGTCACTATTTTGATGTTTTTCACGTTCCATTTCTGCCTCTGACAGTATTTCCTCATATACAGTTACATCATTAACAAAATCAAATCCCATAACATAATCAAACGATGGTTCTGGATATTCACCCGTATCTTTCAAAGTCACAAGCGAAAAATAGAGCTTCATTCTTTGATTAATAGCACTTCCTTTCTGAGACATTGCAATAGAACTATCACTCATCACTGCTTTCATAAGCTCGTTCTCAACAGAATTTCCACTCGGATCAACATAATTCAGCGGACTGGATACGCAGTAGTTATATCTGTTCAGTGTCAAAGGCTCTATGATATTTCCAAGGTACGTATCTTCCGTATAGAAGACTGCGG
>CAZOSU010000256.1:0-4407 GCA_964582515.1 uncultured Acetatifactor sp.
CGTTGTGAGCCACTCATGCCACTTCTCATAGAACTCTTCCAAGGTCAGGAGCTCACCTCTCTCAAGCATCCGTTTGATGTCCTTGTCCACCTTGTCAGAGGTCTTGGAACCTGTGAGCGTTCCGGTGTAGGATTTCATCCAACGGGTGAACTTATTGCACACGGTACGGAAGAACCTCTCAATCTGACCTTTGCTCCAAGGCTCATAAGGGAGAGCCCTGTGGTCATCCTTGATGCCTATGCTCTTGTAGAAGCCCTTTGTTTCATTGTCAAAGTCCATGCCGCTCCGGTCATTCCTGTCTCTTCCGGTCATGGTCTTGGCTGTGTAGTCCTTACCATTGTCTATGTAGAGATACTCCGGAACTCCGCCCGGCTCTGAATATATCATTTTGAGGAGGCTCTGCTTCAGGATGTCAGAGTTGGCATCCTTACACAGCACATCACCCATGATGACCCTGCTCCTCATATCAACCCATGCACAGAGGTGAGGCTTGATTGCTATGACCTTGCCATTCGGCTGCTTGTAGCTTACCCAACAGTCAAAGGTGTGCTCATCACCCATGACAATCTGCATCACCTGAAGCCCCTTGGTGTCTCTGCTACCCTTCACCATGACCTTGTTCTTGTACTCACGGGAGCCACGGGATGCAAGGAACCAAGCGTTCCTCATGTTCTCATCCTCCATGAGATAACTGATGTATCTTGTCACCGTCTGATAGGATGGTATCTTCTCCCACTTGTTGATATTGGCTACCGCTGTGAGCTTCTCATAGAGCATCTCACGGGTGCCTTGGTTCCTTGCAAAGTCCTCATTGAACCATATATTCTTGATGACCTGCTTAACCTCCGGCTTGATGCTTGGAAAGCATCCGGTCTCTTTTGGCTTCCTGCAAAGACAGAGCACCTTCAGAAACTCATACCCGGCTCCGTCTTCCTTCTGAAGCTTGTCCGCCCATGCGGATGCTTCAAGGTATGCCTTGGTGTATCTGTAGAGGGTTCTCTGACCCTTGCCAAGATACTTCTGTGCAAACTCTTCAGCGTACTTCGTGCGGTCTCCTTCGTCATACTGTAGGAACTTTCTCACCACGTTCCCAAGCTCCACCGCCTGATAGTATCTCTCCTTGTAGTTTTCAATGTACCAATCAACATCCATGTTGACATACCACGGGACTTCCTGCTTCTGCTCTGCCTCCTCCTTCCCCGGAAGTTCTTCCGTGAAAGATTTCAGCTTCTCTCTTTCCTTCCATGCGTTCCTTGCCTGCTTAGAAAGTGAGGAGACCGCCACAAGTACCACATCTTTTCCGCCCGTCTCTGACTTCTCTGTCTTGGTCTCAAAGGTCTGCTTCTTTCTTGACAGTCTTTGTGCCATTGTCTTGTACTTAACTCCTTCCAGTTCCGCCGCTTCGCTCAATGTGACATATACTTCAGCCAATCAGCTCACCTCCTTCATGCTGCCACTTCAATATCCAGTATCCTTGATATTGCCTCAATGTATTTCTTTCCACTACGCTCACCGACCAAAATCTTGTGGATGTACTGCTTATTGCATCCAAGCAAAGCAGCAAGCTCCACCTGTGTCATATTCTTGTCTATGAGCCTTTTCCTGACCTTACGCCCAAAGGGTGTCAGTCTCGTCTGCTTTGTTGCCATCTGCTCACCTCACATCACAGCTTGTATACCCTCATCCCATACGGTGTCAGGTCACATGAGTACCCGTCTTGTATAAGGGAATTGATTACTTTTGGAGCCGCCTCATGCAGGACAATCCCATGACATACATGGTGGCTACTGTCCACATATCCAATAGACATCTTGATAGGGCTTGTCTGCTCCTGAAGGTTCAGGAGTTTTGTCATCAGCTCCAAGTCATTCTGTTTATATTTTTCCATTACAACCTACCTTTCCAAACCGATTACAGACTCTTTGAGATAGTCCTTGTCTTCGGTTTACTTCCAACCTTCTTCAGAGATACCCGGCTCACTACAACCAATGAGTCCGGAAGGTTCTTGACCACAAGCCAATTCTCCGGCACCAATCCATGAGCCTTCATTATCTTCTTCTGTTCCCTTGTGGGAGCCTTGCCATTCTTCATCAGTAGCTCACCTCCGTCTGTTCAATGATTTTGTCAATTATATTGAGAGCGTTTTCCTTTCCCTCAATCTCTGCATCAAGCTCCATCCGGTTCTCCCGGAGCAGCTCAAGCTCTGCATCCAACTTCTCTCTGTGCTCAACCAATGCTTCCATATCTTCACTTGACAGGTTCAGCAAGTGCATCATCTCCTCTCCTGTGGTATAATATGAAAAGCAGCCGGGACAACCGTATGACTAAAAAGCTTTTAGTTTCTCCTGAATTGTTTGAAGCTATCCTTTGCAATGAGCATCCTCTCGACATATTGAGAGATATATCCGGTGCCTTCTTTGGGGAAGAAGACATCACCAATCTAATAGTGGAGGACTGTGCGGAAGGCTCGTATCCATCCGCAATAGTTCAATAACCCACAGGAAGGAGGGAAGCCCCGGCTGCATTTTCTTTATTCAATTATCAAAGTAGGACAGGACAGCTCTTCTATCTCTTCCTGTATCTTAGCCACTGCTCTCTGTGCTACTCGAAGCTGCTCATCAAGCTCTTGGGCTTTCTTAGCTCTTGGAAGCATGTCATGGAAGATTGTCATACCAAAGCTCTTGAATAGTTCTGCAACTTCATCCTTGCCGGATGTATTCCGGATGGATGGGTGCCACATGTAAACTGCTTCAATTATTTTGTACTGTTCATCCGTGACCGTTCTTTCAATTCTTTCTTCAAACTCACGCTTCTGCATCCTGCACCTCCTTCATTCTTTAATGGCTCCGTATCCTGATACCCTGAACCGGGTGACTTTCTTTGTGTTGAAGAGCTCCAACTATTGAGATTTTCTAAGATTTTTGATATGATTTATTTTGGAATATTGGGTTACAAGTAACCCTCGCAAGATAATAATATCTCACATATCTAAGAAAGTCAATCATTTTTCTTCGATTTCTGAAATTAATTTTTAGATATGTGAGATTTACTCTTGAGAAATGGAGGACTAAATGGAGAACATGATTGGTCAAAGAATTAAAGAAAGAAGGAAAGAGCTGAAGATAACACAAACCCAAATTCAGCAGGAAACAAGCATATCATCAGGCAATTTAAGCTGTATTGAGAATGGAAAGTACCTCCCTTCCGCTATAGCTCTACTTGAATTATCAAAGATACTGGATTGCTCTGTTGATTGGATGCTTACAGGAAAATCTTCGATTTCTGATAATTCTATTTTCTTAGATACCGAAGAAAAGGAGTTGTTGAACGGTTTCCGGGAACTTCCTGAAGATGATAGAGAAGAACTTTTCTGCCTAATGCAGATGAAGCTCCGCAAGGTGAAAAAAGAAAAAGATATGACTGCAAAATCATCCGGATTGACAGGTACAGAAAAGGGTAACATGGTAGGCTGATTTTTTTGAGTTTCTTTTGGGTTACTCGTAACCCTTTTTTGTAGAATTGTATGACCCGGAAGTATTTTCCTAAAAAATGCCGAAAAGTCTTGAAAATAGGGCAATTCTACACCGTCTCCTGCAAGGTTGCATTTTGTAGAATTGCTTGTACCTTGTTCTGGCGTTCCTGAGCCGGGTGTGGATAACACTCAGTAACGCTCATTTTAACAAGCGTTACTTTCCAAAAAGACTTATTTTATGGGCTTTTTCGGACTTTCACGCACATTGACATCTCTCAATCAGTAACGCAATAACGCCCCGTTATAACGCTTAGGCTATTTTCAAATAGGCTCATCTGATGTATAATGTCTTTACAACCTAAAGAACGGAGCTAAAAGCTGCGAAAATCCAATAAAATCAATGCTTCCTCGCACTTTTCACTCCGTTCTCTTTCCATAAAGACATAAAAAAAGCATCTTGACAGCCAATTATCAAAATCGTTGTCAAAGATGCTTCATTTTTTCCCTATCAAATTCGCCAAAACCCTTGATTTCACGGGGTTTCCCGGCATTTCCCACCTCTTCACGGATGGTCTCACGTTGAAATGTCCTTTTTGTCAGATATTCTGTTAAGTTACAATAATGTTCTCCTTAACTTTCCAGTTCTGTTCCTACTACATTCACAAAAACATCATCCATATTACCTTGAATTACTTCAAATCCCTCTATTTCATGAATATGTTTTTGAATAATAGGCATTGCTTCAATTGTCGATTCAATAGGTATATTTACGCTTTTATCTTTATAATATAGCTTTAATTTATCCTTTGCATACTTCTCTTTCAATTCAAATGGTGTTCCTGCAGTCACAATTCTGCCATGGTCTATTATTATAATATCATCTGCCTTAGCAGCTTCTTCCATAGCCTGAACGAAGTGGCACTTTACCAGGTGAC
>CAZOSU010000257.1:0-4382 GCA_964582515.1 uncultured Acetatifactor sp.
GCCGTCACTTTTTTCAGAATGTATGTGATGCTTACTTTTTGGGTGGTGGCAATCAGTTATCTATTCCTGAAAGGTATTCAAAAACGTGAACGGAAATTTTGGATACATACTGGCTTTTTGTCTGTTGCCGGAACGTTGACACATTATTACTTTATTTTCTACTTGTTTTTTCTTTGTTTGGTATTCGGAATATTTCTACTTCAAAAAAGGGAATGGAAAGATGCTATATATTTTGTGCTGACCATGTTTGTTTCCGGTATAATTTGTATTTTGATTTTTCCAAGTATGATTGCTCAGTCCATTGGCGGAGGATATAGAGGCGCAGAAACTTTAAATAATTTCAAATGGTCTTCCTTTGAAGCTTTTTGGTTGCGGCTGCAGAATTGCTTTCAGATTGTGAATAGTCAGTTATTTGGAGGATTACTGCTATATTATGTGATGGCAGGAATTGCAGTAATGCTGATAGGAAGCTTTGTTAAAAAAAATAGAGCTACAGATGTCCATGACGGGCGTATTGAGAAGTGGTTTTTATTGGTGATACCCACGATGGCATATTTTTTCGTGGTTTCCAAGGTCGCAGTATATATAACGGACAGGTATTTTCATCCGATTTACCCTTTGCTGATTGTATTGGTCACTGGTCTTTTGACATTGGCAGGCAAAAGATTTTGTAAGCCTCAGACAGCTTTTGTTTTATTGAGTATCTTGCTTGGATGGTCAACCTTGAAGGAGTTTAAGGATAATTGGTTTTATCTTTATCGCCACAGTGGTGAGCTTTTAAGTGTGGCAGCAACTCATAGTGCTTCTGATTGTATCTTTTTTATAAATAACAAAATGGATTGTAATGCGGCTTATAATGAAGCTTGCCTTTATGATAGTGTCACTTTTGTTTCGGGATATATGATTGATATAGAGACATTAAAAGGTCTTTCCGTTAATACTGAGAATGGACTGGTAATAATGATTGGAGAAACCTGTGATGCAGAGAAGGTATTAGAGGCTGTGAGTGTTGTTTGGCCACAGTTGAAGAACTGTGTGTTTCAAGGGCGACATTCCGCATCGTCTTCGTATTATTTTTATGAATGATTTGATTAACTTCTCTTATGTTGCATTTACTTAAATTTGATATGTTTGTCAATCATATGATTGACCTTAAGAATTATGTGTTTAAAGGGAAAAGTAATACGTGAAAAAATAGTATGATACGTAATGTTTTCCCATTGACAAACATTCCCACCATTGCTATAATTGTCAGAAAATATAAAGGGGAGAATCTGTATGGTTTACAATGTAAAGAACATGACCAATATGAACCAGCAACAGCAGCTTATTATCAAATTGGATAATGGGCTTTTTGAGTTGCGTTCATGACAGTATTCTCATCAGGATTGGTGTATTAAACGGCTGAGAACTCAAAAAGAGTATTCGGCCGTTTTTTTATTACTCAAATTTAGGAAAGAAGGTGATTCTATGCCGGAACAGTCAGAGCTTCCCCAGCAAATTTTTCGAAATGACAAGAAAATAAATGGAAAGGATTTTGATATTATGTATAATAAACGACTTATGAAAGATGAAACACCGGTATTTCCAAAGAGAGCCATCATTACGGCGGGCATGCCCTATGGTAATAAGAATCTGCATTTTGGACATGTGGGAGGCATGTTTATTCATGCGGATATTTTTGCCAGATTTTTGCGGGATAGAATCGGGAAGGAAAATGTGATTTTTATATCGGGAACGGACTGCTATGGTTCTCCCATTATGGAGAGCTATCGGAAGCTTAAGGAGGCTGGTTATGAAGGAACTATAGAAGAATATGTAACCTCCAATCACGAAAGTCAGAAGAAAACCCTGGCGGATTATGGAATCAGCTTGGATTTCTTTGGTGCATCCGCACTTGGGGAAGCGGGGAAAATTCACAAAAAGGTATCCGCCGGAATTGTTCACAAACTGTATGAAAATGGGTATATTAAAAAGCTTTCAGCACCTCAGTTTTACGATGAAGAACGAAAGGTATTTTTAAATGGACGACAGGTAGTGGGAAGGTGTCCTATTCCGGGGTGTACATCCGATAAGGCCTATGCGGAGGAGTGCTCCCTTGGGCATCAGTTTATGCCATCGGAGTTAATCAACCCCATCAGTAGCTTATCTGGAAAAAGGCCTATGTTGAAGGAAGTAGAGAATTGGTACTTTGATTTGGAAAATTGTATGGAAAACATAAAGAAATACAATGATTTTCTGAGAAAGTACACCAATACCAGAAAGTTCCAGTTAGAAAATGTGGAGGAGTTTTTAAAAAAGCCTTGCATCTATGTACCCAGAAAATATTTTGAGAATCTGACGGAGCTGCGAGATAGTTTGCCTGCACATAAGCTGGTGGATGAGGAGAAGAAGAATTCTGTTATTTTTACATTCGAGAAGCTGGATGACAGAGACAAAGCGAAGGCAGTTTTGGAAGAGCTGGGAATTCATTACACCTCCGGAAAGACTCTGGTTCCATTCAGACTTTCCGGAAATGTAGAGTGGGGCGTGCCTTTTCCGAAGCTGGAAGAAACAGAAAACCTGACCTTCTGGGTGTGGCCGGAGTCCTTGTGGGCACCTATTTCTTTTACCAAAGCATATCTGAAAAATCATGGTAAGGAAGAGGAAATTGCTAAATGGTGGGATGATGGGGAGGCATCGGTCTATCAGTTTATCGGCGAAGACAATATATACTTTTATGCTATCGCACAGACCGGACTATTTACCGGCTTACGGGTTGCCAGCTCCATAAAACCGGATATGGAAACAATCCCCTTGACCAATGTAATTGCAAACAGACATTTACTTTATATGGACACGAAGGCCAGCAGCAGCTCCGAGATAAAGCCGCCTATGGCCGATGAATTGTTGAACTATTATACCAAGGAACAGCTTCGTATGCATTTTATGAGTCTGGGATTATCAAACAAAAGCACCGGCTTTAAGCCACAGGCATTTATGGAAAAGGAAGCTCAGACGGGCATGGATATGGTATTAAAAGATGGAAATCTCATTACCAATGTGTTTAATCGTTTGATACGTTCCTGTTTCTATGCGGTACAGAACAATTATGACGGAAAAATACCGGAGGGAGAGATTTGTGAGGAAATCATTAATCTGACCCGAAATACGGTATCTGAATATGAACGTCATATGTATAATTATGATTTTCACCGAATTTCCTATCTTTTGGATGACTTCATTCGTAAGATTAACAAGCACTGGGTAAATAATGTGAAGCTTGCCGATGCAACAGGAAATGAAGCACTTCGGAAACAGATTTTGATAGACTGCTTTTATGCCTGCAAGGTTATGGCGATTCTGGTGCATCCCATTGCCCCGGAAGGGTGTGAGATGTTCCGGGAATATCTGCATCTGGGAGAGGAGTTGTGGAACTGGGAGCATATTTTAGAGCCCATTTCTTTTTATGCAGGAGATTTAAGTAAGCATGAGCTGAAGGTGTTAGAGCCACGGGTGGATTTCTTTAAAAAGCACGAACGGCAAATAAATCTATACGAGGAAAAATAGGAAGAATGAACTATGAATATTGTTCAAAATTCTGGAATAATATTGAGTATTTTGTGAAACTATGGTAAAATTCCACAAAGGAGAAGCGTTATATTCTGGAAGGAGACAAACATGGCAAAAGGATTGGTATATACAAACGAAAATTGTATCGGATGTAATAAGTGTATTTCTGTATGCCCGGTAATCACTGCGAATAAGGCTGTGGAGCATGATGGTAAAAATGTAATTGAAGTGAATCGAGAAAATTGTGTTGGATGTGGTGCCTGCTTTGATGCCTGTGAACACGGTGCACGTAGCTTTAATGATGATACGGAAGAATTTTTTGCAGATTTGAAGAAAGGTAAAAAAATTTCTATTTTGATTGCACCGGCATTTGCAGCAAATTATCCAAATGAGTACAAGCAGATTTTTGGGGGACTTAAAAAGCTGGGAGTAAATCGTATTATCAGTGTAAGTTTTGGTGCGGATATTACTACTTGGGCGTACATTAATTATATTACTAAAAATAATTTTACCGGTGGAATTTCCCAGCCCTGCCCTGCGATAGTGAATTATATAGACAGATATATTCCGGAGCTATTGCCGAAGCTGATGCCGGTTCATAGTCCTATGATGTGTGCGGCCATTTATGCCAAGAAGTATATGAATATCACGGACAAATTTGCCTTTATCAGTCCTTGTATCGCAAAGAAGTCAGAGATTACGGCGGAGAATAATGGGGATTACATATCCTATAATGTTACGTTTGCTCATCTGATGGAATATGTGCGAAAACACAATATCAAAGGCGAAGCGGTGTCTGACGAGATTGAATATGGCCTCGGTTCCATCTA
>CAZOSU010000258.1:0-4370 GCA_964582515.1 uncultured Acetatifactor sp.
AGTGCTGACCTTTGCACCATATTTCCCGGAATACAACCCCTACATAAATCATAGTGGAGCAGTTTTAAAGGTGGTTCCGCCACGTTTTGAGGACTTCCAGATTAACTTCGAGGCCTTTGAAGAAATGTTAAACGAGAAGACCATGGCGGTGCTTGTAAATACACCGAACAATCCATCCGGTATTGTATATTCCAAGGAGACCATTCAGAGACTGGCCGATACTCTCCGCAGAAAGCAGCAGGAGTATGGGCATGAAATCTTCATTATCTCCGATGAGCCCTATCGTGAGATTGTATTTGAAGGTGTGGAGTGTCCTTGTGTATCCGCATATTATGAAAACAGCATTATGTGCTATTCCTTCTCCAAGTCTCTGTCCTTACCGGGCGAGCGTATCGGATATGTGGCAATTAATCCGGCAGCAAAGGACGCAGATATATTAGCGACAATGTGTGGTCAGATTTCCAGAGGAATCGGACACAACTGTCCACCGTCCATCATCCAGCTGGCAGTTGCTCAGGTGCTGGATAAAACGGCGGATTTGAGTGTATATGAGACCAATATGAACTTAATCTACAACTGCCTTATGGAGCTTGGTTTCACCTGTGTGAAGCCGGGCGGAACCTTCTACATTTTCCCCAAGGCATTGGAAGAGGATGCCAAGGTGTTCTGTGAGAAGGCATTGAAGTACGACCTGGTACTGGTTCCTGCAGATAGCTTCGGTGCACCGGGCTACTTCCGTATGGCATATTGTATCGATACGGAGAAGGTGGAGCGTTCCCTTGTGGCACTCCGCAAATTTGTGGAAAATGAGTACGGACTTCCTAAAGGAGATAATTAATGTTAGAAATTATTAAAGCAATTATATACGGTATTGTGGAAGGTATCACCGAGTGGCTTCCTGTCAGCAGTACCGGTCATCTGATTTTAGTGGAGGAGCTGATACCCTTTGAAGGGGTGTCGGAGGGCTTCTTTGACATGTTTGATGTAGTAATCCAGTTAGGCGCTATCATGGCAGTGGTAGTGCTGTTCTGGAATCAGCTATGGCCTTTTGTGTTCTCTAAAAAGGGACGGGAAGAGAATGGTGGTAAGGGTATTTTATCCTATGTGAAGATGGATATTATGACCATGTGGTTTAAGATTCTGGTGTCCTGCGTACCGGCAGCAGTGATTGGTATTTTATTTGATGATGTGCTGGACGCACTTTTCTACCGCTATGAGGTAGTGGCCATTGCTCTGATTGTATTTGGTGTTGCGTTCATAGTCATTGAGAATTGGAACAAAGGAAGAAGCTATAAGATAAACAGTCTTTCTGAGATTACCTACCAGACGGCTATCTGGATTGGCGTTTTTCAGGTGATTGCAGCAGTGTTCCCGGGAACCAGCCGCTCCGGCGCTACCATCATCGGAGCGCTCCTTATCGGGGTATCCAGAACCGTAGCTGCAGAATATACATTTTTCCTGGCAATTCCGGTAATGTTTGGCGCAAGCTTGCTCAAGCTGGTGAAGTTTGGCCTTGCCTTTACACCGCTTGAACTGGTGTGTCTGCTTACCGGTTGTGTGGTAGCCTTTGTGGTATCCATTTTTATACTGAAGTTTTTGTTGGCGTATATTAAAAAGCACGACTTCAAGGTATTTGGCTGGTATCGTATTGTGCTGGGCATCGTAGTGCTTGTGGCGTTTGGGCTTTTTTTATAAGGTTGACATAGCTTGGCGTAAGGTGTATAATGTGTCCGCGCAGTGTACTATACTGCCGGTAACATAGAATAGTTGATAAGTTTTATGAATACTTATCTGAGGAGACCAGTTTATTTGGAAGAGAACGGAGGAATTTACTATGGCAACAAAGAAGACAACCGTAGAGAAGACACCTATTGAGAAAGCATTAGAAGTTGTTGAAGTGGCAGAAGTGAAGGAAGCACCTGCAAAGGAAGCTACCGCTAAGAAGACCACTACCAAGAAGGCTGCTACCAAGAAAGCAGAGACTGCTAAGAAGGAAGTTAAGGCAGAGGCAGCTGAGAAGAAAGCACCTGCAAAGAAGGCAGCGGCTGAGAAGAAGGCACCTGCAAAGAAGGCAGCAGCAGTGAAGGCTACCATGACCGTTCAGTTTGATGGCAAGTCTTACTCTCAGGAGGACTTAATGAGCATCGCAAAGGACGTATGGCAGTACGATTTACAGAAGGATCCTGCAGAGCTTAAGGAAGTTGAGCTTTACATCAAGCCGGAAGAGCACGCAGCGTACTACGTGTTCAATGGAACGGAGCAGGGAAGCTTCTTCATCTAATTTGTATTCGTAAGTGATTTGACCGCGCAGAGGGTTGCGCGGTCTTTTCTTTTTGATGAGAAAATCCCTGAACCAATCTTGCTGTAAGGTTCATTCTGTAACCATTGGATGGCGATTCTCCCACGTATCAGGGAATCCCTGGGTTTTTCCCTCTGCCGTAGGCTGTTTGCTACAGTCCTCTTTATTTTTTCTTAATTTTTATTTTAGTTTTACCTAGTTGACATTAAGAGGGGGTAGTGATATCTTATGTAATGTAGATGTTAGCACTCGAACGAAATGAGTGCTAATAACTTAGAAGGAGTGATGGGATGCAGTTAGACGAGCGAAAAACGAAAATCTTGCAAGCCATTATCCGGAACTATTTGGAGACAGGTGAGCCGGTTGGAAGCAGAACAATTTCAAAATACACGGACCTCAATCTGAGCTCCGCCACCATTCGTAATGAGATGGCAGATTTGGAAGAGCTTGGCTATATCCTACAGCCACACACATCCGCGGGACGTATTCCTTCCGATAAGGGCTATCGCTTTTATGTGGATACCCTGATGGAGCAGAAGGAGCGGGAAGTATACGAAATGAAGGAGCTTCTTTTAGAGCGTCAGGATAAGATGGAGAGTATGCTTCGGCAGATGGCGAAGGTGCTGGCTGCCAGCACACAGTATGCTACCATGATCAGCGCACCCTCCACACATCATAATAAAGTAAAGTTTATTCAGCTCTCGCGGGTAGATGCAGACCAGATACTGGCGGTTATCGTTTCGGAGGGGAATGTGATTAAGAACAATATCCTTCGAACCAGCCAGGCACTTAGTGATGAGCAGCTCCTTAAGCTGAACATTCTGCTCAATACCCATTTAAATGGGTTATCCATGGAGGAAATCAATCTGGGGATGATAGCTGCCATGAAGCAGCAGGCCGGGATTCACAGTGATATTATCGGCGAGGTGATTGATGCAGTGGCAGATGCCATCCACGGCGACGAGGATTTGGAGATATACACCAGTGGAACCAATAATATTTTCCGTTACCCGGAGCTTTCCGATGGACAGAAGGCCAGTCAGCTGATTAATACCTTTGAAGAGAAGCATGCATTAAACGAGCTGGTGCAGGAAACACTTGCAGAAGCAGGGAATACCGGAATACAGGTGTATATCGGTGAAGAAGCGCCGGTGAAGGGCATGAAGGATTGTAGCGTGGTGACGGCAACCTACGAATTGGAGGAAGGAATGAAAGGAACCATTGGTATCATTGGTCCTAAACGGATGGACTACGAGAAGGTAGTGGATACCTTACAGACCATGATGCACCAGTTGGATGATTTATATAAAAAGAAATAGAAAGGAAAAGATAGATGTCGGAATTAGAAAAAGAGACTTTGGAGCAGGAAGAAGCGGTTTGGACTGAGGAGGCAGCAGAAACAGAAGAGACCACGGAAGAAACAGCAGAGCCTGCGGATGAGGTAGAAACTGAGACAGAAAATGAGACCGGAGAGGAAGAAAAAGCCACAAAGAAAAAGGGGCTTTTCGGCAAGAAGAAAGAAAAGGATGCCTCGGCAGAAAAAATCGCTGAGCTGGAAGACAGGGTAAAGCGTCAGCTTGCAGAATTTGAGAACTTCCGTAACCGGACAGAGAAAGAAAAATCGGCCATGTTTGAAACCGGGGCCAAGAGTGTGATTGAGAAAATCCTACCGGTTATCGACAACTTTGAAAGAGGCTTTGCCGCTGTGGAAGCAGAGGATGAAGAGGATGCATTCGTGGGTGGTATGCGCATGGTTTACAAGCAGATGCTGACAGAGCTTGAAAGCATCGGAGTAAAGCCTATCGAAGCCATCGGCAAGGAATTTGACCCGAATTTCCACAACGCGGTAATGCAGGTGGAAAGCGAAGAGTATGAATCCGGTATCGTAGCGGCAGAGTTCCAGAAGGGTTACACCTACAGAGACAGCGTGGTCAGACATAGCATGGTTTCCGTAGTTCAGTAATATAAAATTGTAAAGTAAACATTGTTTTCAAATATAGGAGGAATGAAAAATGGGAAAAATTATTGGTATTGACTTAGGTACAACAAACAGCTGTGTAGCAGTTATGGA
>CAZOSU010000259.1:0-3071 GCA_964582515.1 uncultured Acetatifactor sp.
ATCCCTGATGTGGAGAACACCGTGGAGGATCCTTCTATCAGCATCAATGACGACGAAGAAATCGTGATTCGGCTGAGAGCTGAGAGAAAACAAAGCGATGATATGCAATCACCGGATGCAACACGGCCGGTTCCTGTAGGCGCGCTTATGAGAGGCGTGCCCTATACGTTGACTTTCTGCGGCATGTACTGGCTCGTTGATTCCCTGATCAGCGGCACTACCGGAGCCGCCGCATGGGTGACATTCGAAATAGACGATAACGGTGATCTCTATGTGATCACCGCAGACAGCTTTAGGGGAGCAGAGTTTTCCCTGGCAGACGATGGAACATTGGAGGTTGTTACATATGAGTGAAATCACACGGACGAAACTGCGACCCGCATCGGCCTATGCCATTGCTGTGAAGAATGGTTTTGAGGGAACAGAAAAAGAATGGCTGGAATCTCTGGCAGCTCAGGAGTATGCGGACAGGACAGAAGAGTTTTCAAGGCAGACCAACTATTCTAGTCCGACGGAATATCTACGATCTCTGGGCGTGGGAGCATGGAAGGTTATTGATTCCGGCACTCTGTATATGGCAAAGATCATGGACACAGGGATGGTTACGGTTTGTTTTGAAAGGTGCGTAACGGATGATCCGTTCGTCTATGACGAAATCTGGCTGAATGACAAGCTGGTTTACCGCATGGATACGGAGGTGGGACAGATCATTGTTGACGGAAAGAACGTTTCCAATGATGCGGGGGCTGTGCATTACACAGAGGAAGCAAAGAACGATGCGGAAAAGCAGCAGGCGAGACAGAATATCGGTGCCATCGGTGAAGACGATGTGGCCGAAATGGAGGTCGCGACGGCTGCTACGGCGGAGGCCGACAAGAACCTGGACACAAAGCTGATTACGCCTGCGGCGGTGATGGCTTTGCTGGACATTGTTTGCCCCCCGGCGATCGTCCCCCAAGTAAACTCTGCCTATTCCGGTTCGGCCAGTAGAAAAGCGAGGGCATACGATGCGTCAAAGACGTATGCGGCTGGGGATGTGTGCTATGCCGTTGACTGGGAAAACAACAATGACGACGACAGCACATACTGGTATGTTCGCAGCTCCGGTGCCGCTACGGTAACACTAACCGGAGATTTTGAAAACAAGGGACGACTCATTACCTTGCCGGAGGACACGGACATGCGGAAGTATGAGCTTGCGGCGCAGCAGGGTAATGTGAAACTCAAGTTTGGAAATTATTACATGCTCCAGTCGTCTTTTGTCAGCGGAGGGACAGGCTTGATGCGGTTGGTTTTTGAGAAAACCACTGCGGAAGCGCTCATGCAGGTCAATCTGTATTACTTTTCGGACACCGGCAAGATCGCCAAGATCACCTACAGCGCATCGGGGGTGTCTCCCACATGAGTGGCGTATTGATGAACGGCAGCGGGAAGGTCCTGCTGAAAGACGGCGGGGCAGTTTTCCGAAAGCCTTACTTAAAGTCATGGGGATATGCCCAGGCAAAAGCAGATGGAACAACGGAAATGTATGACTGGATTTTCAAATGCTTTTCCGAGGGGTTTTCTGTCAGCGAACGGACGATAGATGGGTCGACATATGCGGTCGACGGTGGCGCAGCAGGAGAAGAATATGAAGGCTTCCGAAAAATCGTTGTGCCCCTGATCCAATTCCAAATCCCTGCAGAAAGTTATCTGGCTGTTTGGGATTGTCTGGACAGAGTTGTGCGCTATAATTGGGAGCTTTGCTACCATGTTAAGAACCAAGAGTTCCTTGACGAAGACGGAAACAATGCCAGAGAAACCGGAAAAACGATCGTAAGCGTAGCTATGATTGTTCCCAATGACACTCAGCGGCTGCATGCGCAAACAAAAATGGCCGAGGCTACTGCTTTGGTCAAGGCGAAGGTGCTTGAGGTTTGCGGCGTTTCTGCCGGCGATGGGCTCACGGAAGTTCAAAAGCGCAATGTCACGAAGGTGATCCACGACTGGATCATGGAGAGGACAAGCTACAAGCCCACCGAAAACGAGCAGGATGATGAATACTATTGGTCGCAGCTCGCGTATTCCGCTCTTACCGATGAAGAGAGCATAAAGCCCGTTTGCGCCGGATATACGGCTGCTGTGGCCTACTTGTGCAGCATGTACGGCATTACCGCTGTCTTTGTGTCAGGTGAAGCGACGGACGGTGTTGACACAGGACAGCACGCGTGGAATATGGTGGCGTTTGGGCTTCCGTATGGTGTCTATTCTTCTGATCCGTCCGATTGGGCAGCCATTGATCTGACGTGGGATGACAAGCGGCATGACGGTACAAAGGAAGGAACGCCGTGGGAATACTTCTGCACCGGCAAAGCCTACCACGAATATGGAACAGCCGAAGAAACACGCACCAATGACGATAGAGGATATCCTGTGTCGGTGCCGACGGCAACCTGTGCATATACCGGCAACACGCTATACGGCATAGCCGAGAGCGATTGGAAGGACGGTGATAGCCAATGAACTGGACTGTGTTTGCCGCTCTCATGGGCGGCTCCTTCGGGGCGGCGCTGGTGGCGCTGGTGCAGTTCTTTGTGAGCAGGCATGACCGCAAGAAAGACAAAAGCGACACCGTCAGAGACGAGGTTGCGGGTCTTCGGAAGGATGTGGGCAAGTTGGCAGGGGAAATCGCAGAGGACAGGGCAACCAATGCCCGTATTCGCATCCTTGGCTTCTCTGACGAGGTAAGGCACGGAGTCCGTCACAGCAAGGAAAGCTTTGATCAGGTCAATCTGGACATTGATACATACCGAAGATACTGTGACGACCATCCAAACTATAAAAACAACCGGGCGGTGATGGCCATTGCCAACATCGAGCGGGTGTACGCTGACTGCTTAAGGGAGCAGGACTTCCTTGAATGAGAAATTCGTTATAACCAAGCTTATGACGAATAAAAAGCAAATTAAAACAAATAAGGAGGAAAAAGACCATGAAAAAGCTTGTTGAAAATCTCGCTGCTCTCGTGAAGGTCAAGACACTTGTGACCTTGGTAGTTATTACCGTGTTCACGGTGCTTGCTCTGCGGGGCG
>CAZOSU010000259.1:3171-4328 GCA_964582515.1 uncultured Acetatifactor sp.
ACACTTGTGACCTTGGTAGTTATTACCGTGTTCACGGTGCTTGCTCTGCGGGGCGACATCCAGCCGGACAACGTGATGTATATTGTCACAACGGTTATCGCGTTTTATTTTGGCACCCAGCTCGAGAAGAAAGGCGGAGGTCAGGTATGAAGATCTGCATTGACCCGGGGCACGGGGAGGGGCACAATCAGTCCCCCGTGGTGCCGGAATACCGGGAGGGCACAAGAATGTTCGTTCTGGGACACCTGCTGAAGCAGGAGCTGGAGCGCTATACAAATGTGGAAGTTCTGATTACCAGAGATGTGGTGACAGATAACCCGAGGCTTTATGAAAGAGGCGCTATGGCAAAAGGCTGCGAAGTGCTTCTCAGCCTCCATTCTGATGCCGTGGGCGGTGAAAGCAGCGAATATGTAGACCGTCCAACGGTGTTTTATCCCATCAGCGGAGCTTGCGCGGATCTCGCCGCCCTGCTGTCTGAGAAGATCGCGCAGACGATGGGAACTGTGCAGGCGGGCAAGACCAAGACCAGAGTAAACGGCGCCGGAGACGCGGACTATTACGGCGTGATCCGATATTCCGTTAGCGCCGGTTCTGTGGGGCTCATCCTGGAGCACAGCTTCCACACCAACAAAAGGACTGCGAACTGGCTCTTGGATGACGGTAATCTTTTGAAGCTGGCCAAGGCGGAAGCCAAGGTGCTGGCTGACTACTACGGCTTGAAGAAAAAGCCGGGAGAGGAGGAAGAAATGCGTTACAACACTTTGGCCGACCTGAAGGCCGACAAGGAATTTGGTGAGGCTTATCTGCCCACGGTGGAGAAGCTCATGAAAAAAGGCATTCTCAAGGGCAAGGGCGGATCCGGTGATGATACCGTGATCGATCTTGGCGAGGATGCCATCCGTGTGCTGGTCATGCTGGACCGCGCGGGACAGTTTGATTGATGAAGAAAGTATAGCGGGAGTAGACGGAAAGTCTGCTCCCGCATTTTCATCGCTATCTAAGAGTCACTAAGACGCTCCAGAAAGCAGCTCAATAATGGCATCATTTTTGCCATTGCCGCTCAAAAACCATTTATTTGCAAGCCATTTAGCTCTGCAGGGTTAGTGTTCAAATCTCTCTCACTCCGCCAAAAAACCCATCCAAAGGGACACCTGCGA
>CAZOSU010000260.1:0-4304 GCA_964582515.1 uncultured Acetatifactor sp.
ATTGAGCAGTATTTTGCTACCTATCCAAGACTTAAGCAGTATTTAGATGATTTGGTGGAAAATGCCAAAAGGGACGGATATACTACTACCTTGTTTGGAAGAAGGAGACCCATACCGGAGCTTGCTTCCTCCAATTTCATGCAACGTTCCTTTGGGGAGAGAGTGGCAATGAACGCGCCCATTCAGGGAACAGCGGCAGATATTATCAAGATTGCCATGATTAAGGTGTGGAAGGCGCTGAAGGAAGCGGGGCTGAAATCCAAGCTGATTTTGCAGGTGCACGACGAGCTTCTCATCGAGGTGTGGGAAGAGGAAGTGGAGCAGGTGAAGGTGATTTTGGCAGATAATATGCGCCGTGCAGCTGACCTGGCTGTGGATTTGGTAGTAGATTTACATGTAGGAAAAGACTGGTACGATGCGCACTAGTTTTAGGAGTTTAGGATGAAACTGATTGGAATTACGGGAGGCGTGGGAAGCGGTAAATCCAAGGTGCTTTCCTTTATCCGGGAGCACTATCTGTGTGAGATTTATCTGGCAGATGAAGTGGCCCATATTGTACAGCGAAAAGGGCATGCTTGCTACGAAGAGATTGTCCGGCTTTTAGGGGAGGATATCCTTGGAGCGGACGGCGAGATTGACAGAAAATCCATGGCGGCAAAGATATTTGCGGATGAATCCCTGCTTAACAGAGTGAATGAGATTGTTCATCCACGGGTGGAGGAGTTTATCCGGGAAAAAATCCGGGAAGCAAACCAGCAGGGAGAGGTAGAGCTGTTTTTTATTGAAGCAGCCCTATTAATTGAAGCAGGATATGGTCACATTGTGGATGAAATGTGGTATATTTATACGAGAGAGGATGTGCGAAGGGCAAGGCTTAAGGAAAGCAGGGGCTATTCGGAGGAAAAGATATCACAGATTATGGCGAGTCAGCTTTCCGAGGAAGAATTTCGTGCAAATTGCGATTTTGTCATTGATAACAGTGGCACGCTGGAGGATACACATCTGGCAATAAAGCAGAGGCTGGAGGAATATACATGGCTATGTTAGGAGAAAAACAGGAATTAGTATTTGGACTGGATATTGGTACCAGAAGTATCGTAGGTACCGTAGGATATAAGGACGGGAACCGTTTCAAAATCCTTGCCCAGCGTATCAAGGAGCATGAAACCAGAGCGATGATAGACGGGCAGATTCATGATATCGTGAAGGTGGGAGAGAGTATCCGTGGGGTAAAGGAGCTTTTGGAGAGAGATTTGGACACCAAGCTTAACGGTGTATGTATTGCTGCCGCAGGACGTGTACTCCGTACCGTGACCACTTCAGTAGAATATACCTATGGAATGGACAAGGAGCTGACCACCGAGGATATTTATGCTTTAGATACCATGGGGGTGGAAAAGGCTTACGAGGAGTTTTCCAAGAATAACGATACCGAGATGCAGTTTTATTGCGTGGGCTATACTGCCATGCGCTATTATTTAAATGGCTATGTTATCGGCAATCTGGAAGGACATAAGGCCAAGAGTGTGGGCGTGGATTTGATTGCAACCTTCCTGCCGGATGATGTGGTGGACGGTCTTTATAAAGCTGTGGAGATTGCCGGACTTCATGTAGTAAATCTGACACTGGAGCCTATTGCAGCTATTACCGTAGCCATCCCGGAGAAATTCCGTATGCTGAATCTGGCTCTTGTGGACGTGGGGGCTGGAACCAGCGATATTTCCATCACTAAGGAGGGAACCATCACTGCATATGGTATGCTTCCCATTGCAGGAGATTCTTTGACAGACCAGATTGTGCAGCACTGCCTGGTGGATTTTGAAACCGCGGAGACGATAAAGCGTCAGGCGGGAGAGAAGGAGACCATTGAATATCTGGATATTATCGGTCTTCCACAGACCATTACCTCCGCAGAGGTGATGGAGCTTTTAAAGCCTTCCATTGAAAATATGACCAGGCAGGTGGCAGAGATTATCCGTCAGCTCAACGGTGATAAGCCGGTAAGTGCTGTATTTGTGGTAGGCGGCGGTGGAATGATACCGGGCTATACGGAAATGCTGGCCCAGGAGCTGGGGCTTGTGAAGGAGCGTGTGGCAATCCGTGGGCAGGAGGTTATGCAGACCATTGATTTTGAAGTGCCGGAAGCCCGTAAGGATTCCCTGATGGTAACACCTATCGGTATCTGCTTAAGCTATTATGAAATGAGCAATAACTTTATCTTTGTAACCTTTAATGACCAGAGAGTGAAGCTGTATGATAATGGTAAGCTGTCCGTAGTGGATGCGGCCATTGCGGCAGGCTTTTCCAATGAATCCTTATTCCCCAGGCGTGGCAAAGGGATTGTATATAATGTAAACGGAAAGAGCCGCATGGCAAGGGGCTTGCAGGGGGAAGCTGCGGTAATATACGTGGATGGCAATGAAGCAGATATACACACCAAGGTAATCAATGGCTCCAAGGTGGTGGTAACGCCTTCCACCGAGGGTGAACCGGTGCGTGTGGAGCTGAGCTCACTGCCCGAGCTAAAGGAGCAAATGAGTATAAAGGTGGGGGGAAAGGATATAAACCTTCCCAAGACCGCCTATGTGGGCGGACAGATTCAGGTACCTTCCTATGTGATTCAGGATGGGGACGATATTGAAATCGCAGGCTGGTATACTGTAGAGCAGGCAGCTGCACTCCTTGATATGGTTCTGACGGAGGATGTTCAGATTCTGGTTAATGGTGTACCTGCCTTGAAGGATACAAAGGTATTTGATACCTTCACCTTAGATTTTGAGAAGAAGGAAAGTGGGCAGAAAACCTTAGATGAACTGCTGGAAGAGGATGTGGCGAAGGAAAGGGAAAAGCAGCCCCAGCCTGCGCCGGCAGAGAAGGAAGAGGTAGCTGTGGAAAAAGAGTCCCAGCCAGCACCAAGTGCTTTTGTATCTGCTACGCCGGGAAGTATTGTGGTCATGGTAAACGGCAGACCTGTCACTATGACGGGCAAGAAGGCGTATGTGTACGTAGATGTATTTGACTATATCGATTTTAATTTAAAGGAATCCAAGGGAAGAAGTATTGTATGTGAAATCAATAATCGTCCTGCGGACTATATGGAATATTTGAAAGATGGTGATGTGATAAGCATCTACTGGAGGGAGAATTAAGTGTTTTATGCGTTTATGTAGTATTGCAAGTGGAAGCAGCGGAAACTGCATTTATGTAGGCTCCGAGGCCACACACCTGTTAGTGGATGTGGGAATCAGCGGTAAGAGGGCGGAGGCCGGCTTAAATGAGCTGGACATCACCGGAAGGGATTTGGATGGGATACTGATTACCCATGAGCATATGGATCATATCGCCGGGCTTGGGGTAGTGGCCAGAAAATATCATGTCCCCATTTATGCCACGCCGGGAACCATCCATGCTATTCAAAGCTGTTCTTCCGTGGGAAAAATTGAGGAGGAGCTGTTTGTGCCGGTGAGACCGGACAATAAGCTCTGCATCAAGGATTTGGTGATTAATCCCATGAGGATATCCCATGATGCGGCGGAGCCGGTAGGATATCGTGTCAGCTACGGAAGCAGAAGAGTGGCAGTTTGTACCGACCTTGGATTTTTCAATGAGTATACTGTGGAGTGCCTTCGTGGCATGGATGCAGTGCTGATTGAAGCCAACCATGATGTGAATATGCTGCAGGTTGGCCCTTATCCATATCATTTGAAGCAGCGTATTTTAGGGGATAGAGGACATCTTTCCAATGAAAACTCAGGAAGACTTCTCAGTAGGATTTTACACGATAATATGAAATCCATCGTACTGGGGCATTTGAGTAAGGACAATAATCTGCCGGAGCTGGCATATGAAGCGGTGCGTATGGAGATTACCATGGGAGATAACCCATATAATGCTTCAGATTTTGATATTCAGGTGGCAAAGAGAAGCGAGGTTTCCCCGGTAATACAGATTGCCTGATGGAGAATGCCTTGATTTTTCGGCGAATAGGTTTATAATGATGTTTGATTTACGGTTTAAATAAAGGAGAAAATGATTATGAAGAAAACCATTATTACTGTTGTTGGTAAAGATACCGTGGGAATTATTGCAAGGGTATGTACATATCTGGCGGAGAGTCAGGTAAATATCCTGGATATTTCCCAGACCATCGTATCCGGATTTTTCAACATGATGATGATTGTAGATACTACCGGAATGAATAAGCAGCATGGTGACCTTGCTGATGAGCTGGAGAAGCTGGGCGAGGAAATCGGTGTATCCATCAAGTGTCAGAAGGAAGAAATTTTTGATAAGATGCACAGAAT
>CAZOSU010000261.1:0-2638 GCA_964582515.1 uncultured Acetatifactor sp.
CGGTTTGATAGCCGGTATGGGTTATCTGGGCTATGCGGTATTATTCACCGTTATTCTCGGAGTAGTGATGCTGCTGATGAATGTGCTGGGCTTTGGCCTGAAACAGAGTGCGGATAAGGTGCTGCGCATCACCATTCCGGAGAGCCTGGATTATGGTAGCTTATTTGACGATTTGTTTGAAAAGTATACCACCAAGGCAGAGGTGGAAAGTGTAAAGACCACGAATATGGGAAGTATGTTTAAGCTGACCTATCATATCATTTTGAAGGAGCAGAGCAAGGAGAAGGAATTTATTGATGCTCTGCGTGAGAGAAACGGAAATCTGGAAATCAGTATCGGAAAGTGTGAAAATCTGATACAGGAGCTGTAATTGAGGTGACAAATTTATGAAAAAAAGAGTTTTAAAATGTATGCTTGCCTGCACATTGACCTTGTGCCTGTTAACCGCTTGCGCAGGACAGGAGACACAGCCCTCCCAGGATAAGGTTGAAAATGGATATGGGGGCCAATCCCAGCTAAGCAGCCAGCAGACCACAGATACGGAGCTGGCAAGCTATGAGGATGTCTTTACGGAGCGGGATCTTAAGCAGGTGGCAGATTTGGATGCTGCCATTTATGTAGAGCTTTCGGAGAATGGGATTTCCATTGATGGGAGAGGTGCTCAGGCGGAGGGGAATGTGGTGACCTTTACCGATGAGGGAGTCTATGTAATCTCAGGAAAGCTTTCGGACGGACAGCTGGTAGTGGATGCTTCCCAGGATGCAAAAATCCAGTTGGTATTACAGGGGGTAAGTGTGACCAATGATAGCTCAGCTGCTCTTTATGTAAAACAGGCAGATAAGGTTTTTGTGACTACCGGGGCAGGAACGGACAATTCCTTTGAAACCACGGGAAAATTTGTGGATATTGATGAAAACGCCATTGATGGTGCAATCTTTGCCAAGGATGACATCGTATTTAACGGAGAAGGTTCTTTGAATGTTGTCTGCAATACGGACCATGGAATCGTGGGAAAGGATGATATCAAGATTACCGGCGGAAGCATCATAGTGGATGCAGACGGGGACGGTTTGCAGGCCAATGACGGCATCTATATTGCGAATGGAAAGGTGTCCGTGCTAAACAGCTATGAGGGCATGGAGGCGCAGAATATCTCTATCTGGGATGGAGATATTACCATTATTGCAGAGGATGATGGCTTGAATGCTGCAGGAGGCAATGATGGAAGTGGTCTTACGTCCTTTGGAGGCAATAATCCTTTTTCTGCGGATTTGTCCTGTAGTGTGGCAATTTACGGAGGTGTGTTGCGTATCAGTGCTGAAGGGGATGGTGTGGATTCCAATGGAAATCTGGAGATAAGCGGCGGCGAAATCTATGTAAATGGTCCTACCAACGGTGGAAATGGTGCCATTGATTACGGTGGAAGCGGTATTATGAATGGCGGCATTTTGGTGGCAACAGGTGCGGATACCATGGCGGAGAATATGAGCCAGGGCTCCGGGCAGTGTACCATGATGGTTACCTTGAGCAATCAGATGCTGTCGGGAGAGCTGTTGGTAAAGGATAAGGATGGTAATGTGATTTTAGCCCATACACCGGAAAAGCGTTATAATAATGCAGTAATTTCCCACCCGGATTTCAAAGTAGGAGAGACTTATACGGTATCCGTGGGAGAGGTGTCTGTAGAGGTGACCTTTGAATCTACCGTTTACGGTCAGGGAATGATGAGCGGCGGCCAGGGTGGCTTTGGCGGCGGTCATGGAGGCTTTGGCGGCGGCAAAGGAAATAACAATCAGGGAAGTCGTGATGAAAAGCCGGATACCAGTGAAATCCCGGAAAGCATGGAAATCCCTGATGGCATGACTAAGCCGGAGATGGGCGAGATGCCCCAGATGCCCGAAGGAATGGAGATGCCGGAGGGTATGGAGATGCCGGAGGGTATGACTCCGCCGGAGGGAATGGAGATGCCGGAGGGTATGACTCCGCCGGAAATGGGTGAGATGCCCCAGGGCATGGAGAACATGCCGCAGATGCCGGGGGTGTAGGATAATGTCCCGGTCTGACACAAGTCAGGCCGGGATTTTTTTGAACTTTTTATAAAAATATATTGATATAATTTTCAATGTTGGTATAATAAAAATATCAAATGTGGGGTACAACCCGTGGTCGTTCGACCCATTTTTTTCTATGCCGGTTCCGGCAGATTTTCAGGTTATATTATTTAAATATTGTGAAAGGAGACTGTGGCGTATTATATGGAACAGTTTATTTTGGCTATCTGGAAAGGTGGGTAGAGCTGTATAAATAAATGTATTTGTATAAAACTTGAGAAAAGCGAAAATGTTTTTTGGCTGATTTCACTAATTGAATACAGGAGTATAGTAAATTATAATTAAGATGAAAAAAGTTGGATGGAAAGAAAGGGGAAATACATATATGACAAATAACGAATTATTGATTTCTTTTTCCAGTATATTGGACAAGAAATTAAAGCCCGTTTATGAAGGCTTAAAGAGGATGGATACAAGACTTGAGAATGTTGAAACAAGGCTTGAGAATGTGGATGCAAGACTGGAGAATGTAGAAACAAGGCTTGAGAATGTGGATGCAAGACTGGAGAATGTAGAAACAAGGCTTG
>CAZOSU010000261.1:2738-4299 GCA_964582515.1 uncultured Acetatifactor sp.
AGAATGTGGAAACAAGGCTTGAGAATGTGGAAACAAGGCTTGAGAATGTGGATACAAGACTGATTAAAGTAGAAACAAGACTGAAAACGGTTGAGTTGAAGATGGAGAATGACATTTCCACACGCTTATGCAATATCGAGTCCTGTTATCTGGATACTTATAAAAGATATCAGGCTGGGAGTGAGCAAATCGAAGGATTGCAGGCGGATGTAGATGTGATGAAGAGTGTTTTGATAGAGCATAGCACAAAAATACAGAAAATATCATAGATTTCCCGAATTCTATTTGATTTATGAAAAATGAGTGGTACAATAGTACTTATCTATTTGAATAAATCTCGAGGAGAGTGGAGCATATATGGATTTTGGCAGAAAGAAAATTCGTCTGGGAGATCTTTTAGTAAATAGTAAGGTGATTACCCACAATCAGTTGGCTGCAGCCTTGGAGGCGCAGAAGGGAACCGGCAAGAAGCTGGGAGAAGTACTGGTTGATGAAGGGATTGTAACGGAGGAGGATATCGCCAGAGCCCTTAGTAGTCAGCTGGATATAGATTTGGTGGATTTGACCAATATTACAGTGGATCAGGATGTACTGAATATGGTACAGGCATCGGTACTTAAAAAAGACAAGGTGTTTCCTTTTGCATATAAGGAGGGCAATGTAAATATCATTCTGGTAGCGATGGCGGACCCGCTGGATATGTATGCGCAGGATGATATCTCCATTGTCACCGGCTGTCAGGTGGAGCCGGTGGTAGCTACCACCCGTAATATCATGCTTGCCATCGATAAGCATTATGGACAGGACGAGGTAGACTCCGCACTGGAGGCCTATGCCAAGGAGAAAAAGCTGGGGAATATCGGAATGGACATTGACCTTGCCAGTCAGGAGGAAATCAATAGTTCTCCCATCGTTATGCTGGTGAATGAAATGATTGACAAGGCGGTGCGTCAGCGTTCTTCGGATATACATATTGAGCCCATGGAGCGCTTTGTGCGGGTACGTTACCGTATCGACGGTGCCCTGTACGAGAGAGCCAAGTATGACATTAACTATTTAAATGCCATGGTTGCCCGTATTAAGATTATCGGCGGCATGGATATTGCAGAGAAGAGAAAGCCACAGGATGGTCGTATTACTCATATGGTGGATAGGGTGGAGTACGATATCCGTGTATCAATTCTTCCCACCGTGTACGGCGAGAAGGTGGTAATGCGTCTTACGGCGAAGGCTGCCCTGACCAGAGAAAAAAGTCAGCTGGGCTTGAAGCCAAGGGAACTTAAGCAGTTCGATGAGATTCTGATGAATCCTCATGGCATCCTGCTGGTAACGGGACCTACCGGTTCCGGTAAGTCCACCACATTGTATACGGCCCTCAGTGAACTAAACACCGAGGATGTAAATATTATCACCGTAGAAGACCCGGTGGAGGCAAATATCGATGGTATTAATCAGGTACAGACCAATGTAAAGGCTAACCTGACCTTTGCCACGGCGCTTCGTTCCATTCTGCGTCAGGACCCGGATATCATCATGATCGGTGAGATTCGAGATGAGGAGA
>CAZOSU010000262.1:0-4291 GCA_964582515.1 uncultured Acetatifactor sp.
TATGTCCTATTAAGACACATTCTCATTCCGTGAAAAACGTAGCAGTACTAGGCTCGAAAAAACCTCGCCAAGTGCTGACGTTTTTCAAGGGTCTAAATAAGACATACCATTCCCTTGCTATCCCCGTCCCTTACTTATACAGTGATTCATATTACTGGTTTGTTGGTAAAATCCTTCTAAAGCCAGAATAGATTTACACTATAACGTTCTTAATCATCTCCGGCTTCTGAGCAGTTTTTGTAGAAATGGTGTAAGCAGCCTTAAAACGTTTTTCTGCCATCTGGGCCTTTGCTTCATCGTTGGCATGCATATAAGCGAGAGTCTCTCCCACCTTCACGAAGTCGCCGATTTTCTTTGTAAGGACAAAGCCTACGGATAAGTCAATTTCACTTTCCTTGGTTTCTCTACCGCCCCCCAGAATTAAGGAGCAGATACCGATTTCATCACACTGGATTTTGTGAATATAACCTTCGGTATCGCTCTTGATTTCACGAATAATGGATGCCTTCGGCAAAAGCGTGGTATCATAAACAGCTCTTTCATCACCGCCCTGTGCCTTGATAAATTCAGCAAATTTGTCAAGCGCAGCACCACTGGTAATCATCTCCTGCAAAAGTGCCTGTGCCTCCTCCTTAGTGGATGCTCTGCCACCTGCAATCAGCATCTGGCTGCCCAGCTCCATCACCAGCTCCGTAAAATCCGCCGGACCATTTCCCTTTAAGGTTTCAATGGCTTCGATGACCTCCAGGGAATTACCTACCGCATATCCAAGGGGCTGATCCATATCTGATACCACTGCGATTGTATTTCTTCCGGCTCCGTTTCCGATAGAAACCATCTCCTTTGCAAGGGCGATGGAATCCTCCAAGGTCTTCATAAAAGCGCCGCTTCCTGTCTTTACATCCAGCACAATGGCGTCCGCGCCAGCCGCCAGCTTCTTACTCATAATGGAGCTGGCAATCAGGGACATCTGGTCAACAGTAGCAGTCACATCGCGCAGAGCATACAGCTTTTTATCCGCCGGCGCAAGGTCCGCAGTCTGGCCCATAATGGAGATACCGATTTCGTTCACATTTTTGATAAAGGTCTCTCTGGAAATACCTGTAGTAAAGCCTGCAAAGCTCTCCAGCTTGTCGATGGTTCCCCCTGTATGTCCCAGACCTCTGCCGCTCATTTTCGCCACGGAAATGCCACAGGCAGCTACCATGGGAGTAAGTGCCAGAGAGGTCTTATCCCCCACGCCACCGGTGCTGTGCTTATCCACCTTGATTCCTTGAAGCTCCGACAAGTCCAGCATATCGCCACTCCTTGCCATCTCCATGGTAAGGGCCAGGGTCTCCTCCTTACTCATCCCCTGAAAATAGATGGCCATCATCAGTGCCGACACCTGATAATCCGGTATTTCACCCCTGGTATATCCCTGTACAAAAAAGCGGATTTCCTCTTCAGATAAGGACTGACCGTTTCGCTTTTTCATGATTACGTCATACATTCTCATAATACATACCTCCAATACAAAGTTATGCAAATTTTGCATCCTTCTTGTGCTTCTCTTTATCATTTGAAGCATAAGACTCCTTTGAAGCAATTCTGGTCAACTCCAGAATTCCTTGAGAAGCATTTGCTTTTTCCTTTGAGACCGGTCCTTTTAGCGCAATCCTACTTTCGGAATAGGCAAACTCCTTACGATTTAGCCCCAGCGCTTCCCTCATTATGCGAAGTTCAACCTGTTGCTCCTGCAGTTCAATACTCAACTCTTTCATTATTTCACGTCCTCAAACAACGTATTGCGTGTTTATATAATAGCATACAAGTAGAATTATTGTCAAAGCTAGCGTCGTCGAACCCTTAATCAGACACAATTCCCGTATCGTTATATTGACAAAGAAATTCTAAATTGTTACATTCTTAAAGAAAAAGTGCAAAATGGATATTGTCTTGTAGACATGCTATGTCACATGCAAAGAACAGTGCATTGCTCGCTTTGTGTCCTGTTTTTTTCTGTATACCAATGGTAATCTGTCATTGAAAGGGGGAAGATAAATTATGGACCAGTTAAAAATTGGTACCTTCTTAAAAGAACTACGGAACGAAAAAAATCTTACACAGGAACAGTTAGCTGAAAAATTCAATATTTCGAGAAGAACGGTTTCACGCTGGGAAACCGGAAGTAATATGCCAGACCTAGATATATTGGTAGAAATGGCAGATTTCTATAATGTTGATTTGCGAGAGCTACTGGACGGAGAAAGGAAAAGCGAGAAAATGGACAAAGAATTAGAAGAAACAGTATTGAAAGTAGCAGATTACAGTAACGAACAAAAACGGAAATTAGCAAGAATGATGCAATGGTATTTTATTGCAGGATGTATATCGTTTATTTTACATTTTATTGTAATTCTTAACAGACCGGAAGAGCCCCAATTTTTCTATGGACTTTTAGAAGGAACGACCATCGGAATCCCTGTGGCAATTGTCTTTGTTGGAGCATTTTTAACTACTCGATATGCATCCAAAATTCGTGAATTAACGAATCAAATTACAGAGCATGAAACGAATAGCCAAAAGGAATAGAGGATTATTCTTTAGACAATCATAACGACAAAAAGAAATAAGCATCCCTACCCTCACAAAGTTTGGATGCTTATTTCAATATAACCATTTTAACTGAGGGTCATCGGATGTGCATCCGATACCTTTCTACTGAGATTATACACTAGGCCGCTTGCATTTGCAAGCGGCCTTGTTTTACTTATGATATGGTTCATTATTCATGATACGATATGCCCTGTATATCTGCTCTGTCAAAATGACACGCATAAGCTGATGTGGGAAGGTCATATCAGAGAAGCTGATGGAGCCATTGGAACGCTTCAGAACCTTCTCATGGAGCCCTAAAGAACCACCTATCACAAAGGCAATATTACTGGTTCCGTAGGTACCCTTACTTTGAAGCTCCTTGGCAAAGGACTCCGAGGTATAACGTTTTCCTTTGATTTCCAAGGTATACACAAAGGTATCCTCCTTGATTTTCTCCAGGATTCTGTCAGCTTCCTTTTCCTTAATCTGGTTTTCCACCGTCTCAGAGGCCTTATCCGGTGTCTTTTCATCCGCCACCTCCATGATTTCCAGCTTACAGTATTTACTGAGCCGCTTGGCATATTCGTCGATGGCATCCCGGTAAAACTTCTCTTTGATTTTTCCAACACATACAATTGCGATTTTCAATACAGTTACCTACTTATATAACTCATCATAAATCTCATCAACAAAGTGGTCAATAAAGGTATCGTCCAGATTGACAAACTGTCCCTTAATCATCATCTTCATTGCAGCTGCTCTCTTAAAGTAAAGCTCTTCTTCACTGGCACCCATCACCTCCATGCCAAGCATGGTGTCGATTCTGCCATTTTCAAATGCCTGTCTGCACCAGTCCTTCAAGGTGCTTTCCAGCTCATTGTCTTCCTTGGCCTGATTTGCATAGGTCCTGGACTTTTTCAAGGATACAAAGCCCATCACAATAAATAGCAGGAACATTGCTCCCATCATGCCATACACCATAATACGGCTTGGCCCACCTACATTGAATGGAAGAATACCTAAGAAGCCTAATACAACTACTACAAGACCGGCTCCTCCTACCAGGAGAAGTGTCCATGCAGAGGAACGATTTTCTGCAGCACGCTCTTTATTGTCCATATATTTACGATTCTTTACCTCAGCAGCTTGAGGCTTTTCCTCTTCCTGGGGCTGCATATTAAATGCTCCCCCCTGGACCTGCTGAGCCATCATAGCCTCCTGCATACGGAGAGTTTCCTGCTGCATGAAGTTGTTGGCATATTTCTTTGCCTTGTCCGCATCCGCTTCCTTTACCGCAAGCACATGCACACCTCTGGCACCATCATAAAGAACCTGTACACCCTTTAACTTATTGTATTCCAAATACTTTTTAAGCTGCTCCACACTGGCCTGATTACCGGCAAGAAGAGGTACATACTTCTCTCCCTCCTGCACCGGCTCAAGTGCACAACCACAATCTGCACACTTCTCAATACCATCTCTATATTCGTTTCTACACTTTGGACAAATTAACATTGGTTTATCTCCTATTTTTTGCTTAAGTACTCATCAATTCCCTTCGCAGCTGCCTTACCTGCCCCCATTGCAAGAATAACGGTTGCAGCACCGGTAACAGCATCACCACCGGCATATACGCCTTCCTTGCTGGTTAAGCCGTTTTCATCTGCCACGATACATTTCCACTTATTTACATCCAAGCCCTTTGTAGTAG
>CAZOSU010000263.1:0-263 GCA_964582515.1 uncultured Acetatifactor sp.
ACGCTGAACCTGTGCGCTGCCGTTTTTGTCTGTGACAACGGTAGTGATGGTGGAACTGTCCACCTTTTTTACCGTGAAGGTCACACCGGAAACAGGCGCGCCGGTATCTGCATCGGTCTTGATGATGGTCAGATCCGATTTGCGGTCATTGGTGACAACCAGTGTGCTGTCTTTGCCGGGAAACAGTTCTACGCGCCACTCGGTTTCGTTCAGAATGTAGCCTTCCGGGGTCTCGATCTCGGTAACCGAGTAAATGCCGGGGT
>CAZOSU010000263.1:273-4277 GCA_964582515.1 uncultured Acetatifactor sp.
TCTATGTAGATCTGGCCGTTCTGGTCTGTGATACGAGCCAGATAGTGACAGCCGTCTTCGATCTTTGCGATACGGAAGGTGACGCCGCCCAGAGGTTTGGAATCATAGCTGTCCAGTTTGATGATATTCATCCCGGGCCGCTTACTGTTGGTGAAAACGAACTGTGCGTCTTCATTGGGATTTAGCTGAATGATGCGCTGTGCTGCATCAATCACATAGCCTGTACAACTCTTTTCGGTGATCACATAGGCACCAGCAGGCAGCTTGCTCAAGTCGATTTCGCCGTTTTCATCGGTGATAAAATCTTCGGGGCCATAGTCTCCGGCAACTGCCTTGATCGCAAAGACTGCGTTGGGGATGACCTTGGAGGGGTCAAGACTGTCTACTTTCACAAGACGCAGACCGGGCTTGACATCGTTAAAGAACAGCAGTTCCTTGATGCCGTCACCGGCCTTCAGCTCCACTTCCTGGGGCGTAGTGTCCAGAATATAACCATCGTTTCCGGTATCAACCTCAACGGCGCGGTAAGTGCCGGGCTGTACGTCCTTCAGCACAATCTCACCGAAACGGTCCGTGCGGAAAGTGCCCAAGGATACGCCGTCCCACCAGACTTCGAAGGTGACATCTGCCATAGCTTCCATATTTTTTCGGTCATACTTGATGATTCGCAGGCCGGGCAACTCCTTGTTCACCAGGGAAAAGGTAGTCAGCTCGCCGGGAACCAGCGTGACAGTATGAATCGCAGGATCTTTTTCATATCCTTCGGGAGCGGTCAGCTCCATAATTTCGTAAGCTCCGGGCTTGAGCTGTTCAAACATTGCCACACCGGCGCTGGAGGTGCTTTCGGTGAGGGTGCGCCCGCTTTCAATATGCCTGATCTGAATGACGGCGTCCGCCAGCTTGTCACCGGTATTGGATACCTTTTCCACACGCAGATCACTGTAGGGATCATTCTGGAAAGTGACAGTGGCAGTGCCGCCGGCTTCCACACTTACATTCTGTGCCTGTGTGTCAGACAGCAGGTGATATTCCGGAGCCTCACGCTCATAAACGGTATAGTTACCGGCCTTGGTTACAGGCAGCTCAATTCGGCCGCTTTCATCGGTGGCAAACGATCCGATGGTAATGCCGTCGGGATCGACGATCTCAAAGACCGCACCGGACAGCGGTGTTTCGGTGCCGGATTCCAGTTTGATGATCTCCAGCCAGCTTTCCTGCGGCACGGGTTCTTCCGTTTCGGGGGTATCGGGAGTATTCGGGCTTACAGGACCGCCTTCATCGCCGAAATAACTGATGGCCGACAGACGCTTATAAACATAAGGGTCGGTGTCACAGATATAATTCTGCAACGTGCCGTACTTGCTTGTTTCGGCGCACAGAGCATAGAAAACCGCATATCTGCGGACGTTTGCGCCGAAGGTCAACTGTACGCTGCCGTCCTGTCCTTCAATGGATCCTACGGGATACAAGACCTTGAACTGAACACTGCTGCCGTCGGACATATCCAGCTTGGAGATATCCCGATTGTTCATATCTACGATCCGGGTGCCTGTGGGTGAAGAGTCCGGGTCGGCAAATGCAACCGAAAGGCCGGTGGATTCCACTGGCGTTTCAGAGGTGACGGTAAAGACCTGCTGCTTGTATTCGGTTCCATCCACCGTGACAGGATAGGCAACGGCCTGATCGGCGGTTACCGACAGATTGGGCGTCAGGATCTTATTCCAGGTCATGCCGCGCTGATAAATATCCTTGGCGGCAGCAAGCATACGCTCGGCGCGATCACGCTCCATACCGGTGAGCGAAGGGTTGATGGCTACTTTGTTGATGTCCCAGCTGGACAACAGGTAGCACCAAAGCGCGATCTTGGTGGCACAATAACCCTGACAAACATTATCCAGACCTAATTCACTGAGAGAGCGGCCGGGATAGCCGTTTGCCACGATGCCCATGATCTTAGGATCGCTGGCTCGCTCATTGGCGATATAACTAACGCTTTCACCGGCACCAACAGTCTGTGCGACACCGTCTTCGGTGGGGTTGACGCAGTAAGCGGGGATCTCACTGGTGGTTCCGTCGGGCCGGGTATAGTTAAAATAAACGTAGGTCAGACGCTGCACACGGCCGTTGACCGAAAAGTAAGACAATGTCTGTCCACTGTTATAGATGTTGACCTCACCAAGTGCCTCTTCTTCGGTAGCTGCAGCGAAGGCGGTGGTGGGGAGAAGTCCTGTCAGCATGATGACTGCCAGGAGCAAGGAAAGAAGTCGAGTTTTCATTGTGTTCCTCCCGTTTTTTGTGGATAAGAAAAAGCAGTATGCTGATGCATACTGCTTTGCAGATTTGATTTGTATTATACGACGTGAATGTTGTATTCGGTATACTGGAAGATGCCATTGCAGTAGACATCCCAGGCTTCCATGCAGTACGTGCCGGGCGGACAGCTGTCAAACAGTTCAGTGATCTGACTTTCACGCCAGGGCCAGAAGAACTGCGGCTCATAACCTTCCGGAATCGTAAGCTGGATCTTCACCTTGGGATTGCCGCTGGGGAAAGTTACCGGTTTTCCGTTTTGCCAGGTTTCCGGATTGTGCACCATGGCCTCATAAAGGGTATACAGCATCCGGCGGGTTTCATACAGATTCCGGATATACAGATAATCTTTCCCACCTGATTCAAAGTGCCGTATTTCGGCTTTTGGAAACTGTGGTTGAGGCAGGAGATCCCAGTCCGGATCGTAATCCGGCAGTTCTTCCAATGGTCCGCTTGCAAAAGCATTGTTATCCCAGCGGCTCACATCCGTGATGGTATAGCGGTAACCGTCATCAGAAACGATCACATCCCCGCTTTTGGGGACATAGCGTTCTTCCTTGGAAAGGTCGGAGACAAGGGTTTCTGTGTCGTTCAGATTCACCTCGTACCCCATGTATTCCATGGTACGACAAATTAAAATTGCCATGTTTCCTCTTGTGATGACCTGTCCGGAAAGAGCTTCAGCAGGTGCAAGCGAAAGCTCGATGGCTGTTTGTCGGGCCGTGCCATATCCCCAGTCCACACCAACATCTCCAAGGCATCGCAGCATCACTGTACAGGCTGCCGCCGGCGTTACAGGGTCATCGGCTCCGTAAAAGCCGTTGTCGTAACCTGCGATCAAATGATTGGCTGCACAGTAACCGACATAAACCTTTGCCCAGTCGGGTACATCGACAAATACGCATTGATTGCGGTAATAGGTGCTTTCTGAGGCAATGTGTTCCGGGTTTGCAACGATGCGGGTAAGGATAACCGCCAGCTGTGCGCGGGTCAGACTTTGATCGAGCATCATATCACCGGTGTCATCACCTACCATGACCCCGACTTCATGTAAGTATGCAGCAGCATTTTGCTGTTGGGAGACAGGATCACCTGCAAAAACCGATACTGTAAAGGTTATAAGCATCACAGCGGTAAGAACCAAAATCTTGATGTGTTTCATTGGATCACACCCCTTTCCGATAGAAAATTGTTGTCACACTTGCTGTCATACGGCGGGTGTTTTCATCATAGGCACAGCGGTCAAACTCTGAAATGCCCATACGTTCAGCCTGTTCTGCAACTTCTGCTGGAAGGTCGATCGTGATATCCATTTTGACTTTTACGGTATCGTCCTTCCTTCTCGGCGTAAATTTCTGTACCAAACAGATACTTCCTTTAATGATTAGATTCTCCGGAGTGGTTTGAGAATAATACAGAAAAACTGGATTGTCAAAGGTTTATTTGAAATCACTACGCCGAAAAAATGCACTTTGGAACTTTTGCAGATGAAAAGTTGTAAAAATGTAGTTATTTAATCGAAAACCTGTACTGCCTGAACACAAATTCTTTTTTCGGGGTGGTTGGCGAGACAGGTGGTAAGGGTAATGCGGTTATCATAGCTGGACTGCAAATACGACCAGTCTGTACTGCTGATAGTTTCCACCAAAATGACTTCATAGGTCCGTGTTCCGTGAATGGTGGTGTAAGTGATC
>CAZOSU010000264.1:0-4276 GCA_964582515.1 uncultured Acetatifactor sp.
AGCCGACAAGCAAAATTTAACTCCAGCATGGCTCATTGCAACGCGCAAAATTTCAGTTTGTAGGAGCGATAAATTCCAATTTATAGGGAATAAAAATGAACATTATGAGTTTGAGGTAAGCTGATATGATACATGGTATCGCAATTATGGGATTGAATGGGTGCGGTAAATCCACACTTACACATGCACTTGGCAAAAAACTTAATTTTTATGAGATGGATGTGGAAGATTACTATTTTCCGGAACAAAAGTATTCTCGTCAAGCAATTCTGGAGCATCGACATGATGTCAAATGTGAATACGAGGGTGAACTTCCGTATTCTGTTCCTCGCTCAAAAAAAGAAGTGCAGGAGGAGCTTTTGAAAGATAGTAAAAAACATCCACAGTTCATTATTTCCGGAGTGACAATGAATTGGGAAGAACGCATCTTATCTGCGATTGATGTTGCATTCATCCTTGAGGCTCCAACGGATGAGCGTGTGAAACGGGTGCAACAGCGAGAAGAGATTCGATTTGGCTCACGTGTTATGCCCGGTGGAGATATGTATGAGCAGCAGAAGGAATTTAGGGAGATGATTGCAAGTAAAAACAGGCAGTCCGTCGAGGAAAGTGCGAACAAGATAAAATGCAAAATTGTTAAATTGGATGGGACAAAAAGCATTGACGAAAATGTTAACGCTGTTTTGAGTGTATTAGAGAAAATGAAAGTGGCACTTAGCTGATAGGTAAGGATTGCAGTCATTGTGCTGGGAAAAGGAGCTTGAAATGTACAATTTAGCCGGTACCTGGAAGGTACAGATTGACGATGGAAAAGAATATGAGTTAAAGCTCCCCGGTTCCCTGGACGAGAGCGGTATCGGACATAAGGATACAGGAAGTAACCAGTGGCACCCGGACTCTGCGCTGGGAAATGCAGAGGGGGCTTTTGATGAGAATGCGCCCATTGCCACTCGTTTTACCAGAAAGGTAACCTTTGAGGGAGAGGCAAAGATTTACAAGAGGATAAGCTACCTTCCAAAAGAGGGTAAAAGAGTGTTTGTGAAGGTGGATAGGGCAAGATGCTTAAGGCTCCTTGTGGATGGAACAGAGGTGCCGGATTATATTCCCTCCTCCATCAGTACACCTCACATTTTTGAGGTCACAGGGATGCTTACCGGAGACAACGAAATTTGCTTTCTTTCCGATAACAGTTATCCCGGACTGCCACACGACGACATCGTGTATTCTTCCGCAGCTACGGATGAGACCCAGACCAACTGGAACGGTCTTTTGGGGGAAATCTGTATTTACCAGGAGGAACCGGTACATATCAGCAATATTTATGCTTATCCCAAGGGGGATGCCCTGACGGTGCATGTGGAAATGGATGGGGACAGGCAGTATGCCGGTCAGGTTACCATCAGCTGTGATGCATTGGCGGAGAATGGTGCGAAAACCATGCAGGTGCGGGGAAAGAGGGGTAAGACCACCTTCCGTTTTGAGAATCTTCCCTTAAAAAAAGACGTAAAACGCTGGGACGAGTACGAGGGAAATCTGTATGAGTTAACCGCCCTTTTTATGGGCTATGAGGGTGCCGGAGAAGCCCATGGCATCAGCAATTGTGCTGCAGTACAGCTGATGGCTGCCAAGAAGACTATCACCTTTGGTGTCAGGGATTTTGGTGACGACGGAACGGGAAGACTGGCATTAAATAACAGGCGTATCTTTATACGAAGTGAAGCAAACTGTGCAGTCTTCCCGGAGACCGGATATTCCCCTGTGACGGTGGAAGAATGGCTGGACATTCTGGGACGTTTTAAGGCATATGGAGTTAATCTCATGCGCTTCCACAGCCATTGTCCGGCGGAGGCGGCCTTTATCGCGGCAGACAGAATGGGTATCCTGATGCAGCCGGAGCTTTCCCAGTGGAATCCGAAAAATGCGTTGGAGACCGAGGAGAGTGTGACTTATTACACCAGAGAGCTGACCCGGATTATCAAGATGCTGGCAAATCATCCTTCCTTTGTGATGCTTACCCTTGGAAATGAGCTATGTAACGGCGAGGTGGGCATTGCCAACATGGAAAGATTAGTGAAGCTGGCAAAGGAGCTGGACGATACCAGACTTTATGCCAACGGCTCCAATACCCATTACGGAGAGCGGGGCTGTGATGCAAACAGTGATTTTGCCCAGTGCCAGCGGTATTTTGGTGCAGATTTACGTGGTATTTTCGCAGCCATGACCGAGAGTGGTATTGAGGGCTTTATCAATAACGAATATCCGGGTACCTGTCATGATTATGATGAGAGTATGGCTCTTTTACGAAAGGACTATAAAAAGCCGGTATTCTCCTTTGAGGTAGGTCAGTTTGAGGTGCTGCCGGATTTTGACGAGCTTGATGATTTTCAGGGAGTAACCGATCCGGTCAATTATAAATTAATCAAGGAAAAGGTGGAGAGTAAGGGGCTTTTACCCAGATGGAAGGAGTATGTGGAGGCTACCGGTGAGCTGGCGCTTATCGGATATCGTGCCGAGGTGGAAGCGGTGCTTCGTACCAAGGAGCTGTCCGGTATCTCTCTTTTGGGACTGCAGGATTTCCCGGGACAGGGAACGGCTCTGGTGGGCATGATGAACTCCCATTTAAATCCCAAGCCCTTTGATTTTGCCCGTCCGGAACGTTTTCAGGCATTCTTCAGAGACCAGCTTCCCATGGTATATTTACCGAAGTTTACCTGGGAAACGACAGAGAAGCTGACAGGAGTGGTAGTAGTGGCAAACTACGGAAAACAGCCACTTTCCGGGAGTGTGACAGCAGTGCTTGAACAGACCTGTCAGAAATATGTGTCACAGGAAGCATACACCTGTCCGGTAGGAGAGCTGACCACATTATGTAACATAGAGTTTGACCTAAGTGCTATTGAGACTCCTGCCAGACTGGACATGAAGGTATCTTTTGCCGGTATGGAAAACACTTATCCAATCTGGGTATATCCACCTGCACAGCCCAAGTGTCCGGCGGATGTATTCCAGACAAAAACGCTGGATGAAAAGGCGCTAAGCATTCTGGCAGAGGGAGGTAAGGTATTCCTTGCCCCGGATGCTGCGAAGGAGGCATTGCCTAAGTCCATAGGGACCCAGTTTACCACGGATTTCTGGTCCGTAGGCACCTTTGCCATGCAGGAGGGAGGTATGGGGCAGCTGATAGATAAAAAGCACTCCATATTTAAGAATTTCCCCACAGAAGTCCATACCAACTGGCAGTGGTGGCCCATGGCTGGTACCAGAGCGGTGATTCTGCCCCGTCAAATGGAGGCCATCATCACAGAGATGGACAGCTATGCCTATTTGCGTCCCATGGCCCAGCTTTTTGAGTGCTACGTAGGAGGCGGAAGGGTATTATTTTCCTCCATGGGACTTTCGGATTTACAAAACTACCCGGAGGCAAGAGCTCTTTTGGATGCCATTTACAAATATCTGGCATCGGAGGACTTTGCACCGAAGCAGGAAATGTCCATAGAAGAATTAAAGGAGCTTGTAAGGTAATGTATAATTGGATTATAGCTTGATTTTTTACCTGTATGAATTATAATAATTAACAGAACCCAACGTGTTACTCAGCGATGCGGACCACGTTGGGAATTTTGTTATGGAGGGGACAGAGGATGGAACAGGTATTAAGCGGCTCCCGGCGAAGAAAGAAAATTGTGGATATGTTAAAGCACTCCAAAGCCCCCCTTTCCGGTACGGCACTGGGCAAGGAAACCGGCGTAAGCCGACAGGTGGTGGTGCAGGACATTGCCCTTTTGCGCTCTCAGGGGTATGATATTATGGCGACTCCCCGGGGATATGTGCTGGATGCCCCCGCCCATGTGGTGCGGATTATCAAGGTCTGTCATACCGATGCCCAGATTGAGGAGGAGCTGAATGCCATCGTGGATTTGGGCGGCTGTGTGGAGGATGTGATGGTAAATCACCGTGCCTACGGCAAGATTGTGGCACCTTTAAATGTGAGAAACCGTAGGGATGTGCAGAACTTCATGAACAAAATTAAAACGGGAAAATCCACCTCCCTTCTCAATGTGACCTCCGGTTATCATTTTCATAGGATTTCTGCGGAGAGCGAAGAGGTTTTGGATGAAATCGAGGCGGCTCTTAAGGAAATCGGGATGCTGGCGGAGATTCTTCCCTATGAAAGAGAGCTTACAGAGATTTAGAATCTGCGGTCACTTCTGTGGCCGCTTTTTATTTTATTTCTCATGGGAATGGTGTATAATGAAAGTATATTAGTAGTGATTTG
>CAZOSU010000265.1:0-4261 GCA_964582515.1 uncultured Acetatifactor sp.
GTTCATCTTACTTAATTACGTGAATCCAGCCTTCCGGAGCCTCAATACGTCCCATCTGGATACCTGTTAAGGTATCATACAGCTTCTTGGTAATAGGTCCCATCTCCGTCATACCGCTTGGGAAACAGATTTCTTCGCCGTGATTTACCACCTTACCTACCGGAGAGATTACAGCTGCAGTACCACAAAGACCACACTCTGCAAAATCCTTCAGCTCATCCACATAAACCTCTCTCTCCTCTACCTCAAGTCCTAAGTATTCCTTGGCAACATACAGCAGAGAGCGACGGGTAATGGAAGGTAAAATAGTATCGGACTTAGGAGTCACTACCTTATTATCCTTGGTTACGAACAGGAAGTTTGCACCACCGGTCTCCTCCACTCTGGTTCTGGTCTTGGAATCTAAGTACATATTCTCATCGTAGCCCTCATGATGAGCCGTCACGATTGCATGTAAGCTCATCGCGTAGTTAAGTCCTGCCTTGATATTACCGGTACCATTTGGTGCTGCACGGTCAAAATCACTTACCTTCAAGGTCAGAGGCTTTACGCCGCCCTTGAAATATGGTCCTACAGGAGTACAGAGAATACGGAACTGATACTCATCCGCAGGCTTTACACCGATAACAGGGTTAGAACCAAACATATATGGACGAAGGTAAAGTGTAGCACCGCTTCCATAAGGCGGAACCCATGCCTCGTTTGCCTTTACAACCTCAGCAACAGCTTCAATAAACTTCTCCTCCGGGAAAACAGGCATCTCAAGTCTTCTCGCAGAATCTGCAAGACGGGATGCATTTAAATCCGGGCGGAACACTACAATATGTCCATCCTCGGTAGTATACGCCTTCATACCCTCAAATACAGTCTGTGCATACTGCAACACGCCGGCACACTCATTTAATACAATATTTGCATCCGTGGTGATTTCACCATCATCCCATGCTCCATCTTTAAAGTTGGATACGTATCTGTAATCGGTCTGTACGTATCCGAAGCCTAAATTGCCCCAATCGATATTTTTCTTCTCCATACCGGTACTCCCATCTGTGCCTCTGCACGCTTTTATTTCGACAATGCTTTATCATATTACAGCATCAAATTTTCCTTTTAATTATAAACCTATTTGCCTAAAAGTCAAGAGTGGCGCCGCTCATATTTCAAAAACTCATAGGCTATGTCAAAGTAGGTAAGCTCATCACTAACTGCAGTAATTACCCAGTCCGTATCCTTATCCAGATTAGGAAAATAGGTATCTGCCTGATACTCATGGTCAATCTTGGTCACATGTATCACATCACAATAGGGCAGGAGCTGCTCATACACACTTTTCCCCCCAATCACATACACATCCTGGGTAGGGTACTTTTCAAGCTCCTTTAACAGCTCTTCTATGCTGTGTACTACGATGCCACCCTTTACAGTAAACTTTGGGTCCTTACTTAATATGATACTGGTTCTGCCAGCCAGTGGCATCCCCTGGGGAAAATTCGCAAGGCTTTTGCGTCCCATCACCACCACCTTTCCGGCGGTCTCCTCCCTGAAATGCTTCTGCTCATTGGGGATGGTCACAAGGAGCTGCCCCTTGTTTCCCATGGCCCAGTTATTGTCTGCTGCTACGATGATGTTCATGCTTACTCCTTTCCTCTGTACGTATAATGTAGGACCGTTCGGCGAGGATACAATATCTTCTTCCGGGGCACGTTCTCACTCCATGAAAAACGTAGCGGTACTACATTATACTGCTTATACTGCTATCGGAATATTGGTAATCTGCTCTCCGGTCACATAGTCCTCCACAAACAAATCCTTAGTGGTAAACTGGTAGAAATCCTTGATTTCCGGGTTCAGCCACACCTTGGGTGCGGGATACTCTTCTCTCTGAATCAGCTCCTTGATGATGTCCACATGTCTGTCATAGATATGGGCATCGGCGATGACATGCACCAGCTCTCCGGGAATCATATCATTCACCTGCGCAACCATCATAAGTAAAATGGCGTACTGCGCCACATTCCAGTTATTGGCAGCCAGAATATCCTGACTGCGCTGGTTTAGAATCATGTTCAGCACCAGCTTATCACTCCCCTCTTCCTTGGTCACATTATAGGTTGCAGAATAGCAGCAGGGGTCTAAATGTCCTGTAGCAAGGTCATGGAACTGATACATGTTGGTCATGATTCTGCGGCTATACGGATTTTCCTTCAGCTGCGTCAGCACGTAATCCATCTGGTCAATCTGCTGCCCCTTATAGGTGAACTTTTCCCCGATAACATAGCCATACGCGGTACCGATGGAGCCGGTCTCATCCGCCCACTGATCCCAGATATGGGGCTTTAAATCCTTGATATTATTGGACTTTCTCTGATAAATCCACAGAATCTCGTCCATGGCACTTTTTAACGCCGTTCTGCGCAGGGTCAGCGCAGGGAATTCCTTTCTTAAATCGTAGCGGTTCACCACACCGAATTTTTTAATGGTGTAGGCATACTCTCCCGTATCCTCCCACTTTGGTCTCACCAGCTCTCCCTTGGTATCCACCCCGTTTTCCAAAATATCCCGGCACATTTCCTTAAACACTCTATCTGCGTAGCTCATTTTTCTATTACTCTCCTCACTAATAATTTATAAATCTATCCAGCTTATCACACAAGGCTACAATCTGGTCCGCCATCTTTGCCAAATCCTTATTTGCCATGCCTTCACTCTTTTTGATGATAGCCATGAGACGCTGTCCGGCAGCCAGAAGTCTCGCATATACACCGGTGGCAGGCTTCTCCTTCTTCTGAATCATTATAGGGCTGGCCTCAAACTCAAACTGATTGCTGATAAGGTTAAATACCGTACCGCTATATGGCGCATAAGCTCTCTGCCCGTGTTCGATTTTCAGACACTCCACAAAGGAAGTGCAGACACTGTCCTCTCCATGCACCACAAAAACCTTTTTGGGCTTTTCCTCAAAGGCATTAATCCACTCCAGCAGACCGTCCTTATCTGCATGGCCACTAAGGCCCTTAATGGTGGCAATCCGAGCTCTCACCTCGATGGGCTCACCAAATAAGCGCACCTCACTTGCCCCCTCCAAAATCGCCCTTCCCAGGGTTCCTACAGACTGATATCCTACGAAAAGCACTGTACACTCCGGGCGCCACAGATTGTGCTTTAAGTGATGGCGGATACGCCCCGCCTCACACATGCCGGAGGCTGACAGAATCACCTTGGGCTGCTCATCAAAATTTATCGCCTTGGACTCTTCACTGGTAATGGACAAACGCAGACCTCCGAAGGAAATGGGATTAATTCCCTCCCGTACATACTCCAGCGCATCCTCATCAAAGCACTCATAGCGATTCTCCGTAAACACACTGGTGGCCTCCACCGCCATAGGACTATCCACATACACAGGGAAATTCTCATGTCCCCGTATCATCTTATTCACCTTAATCTGCCGCAGGAAATACAGCATCTCCTGTGTTCTGCCCACCGCAAAGGATGGAATCACCACATTACCACCCTTATCAAAGGTCTCCTGAATAATCTGCGCCAGCTCCTTCACATAATCAGGCCGCTCTGCCGCATGTAACCTATCGCCGTAGGTGGACTCCATCACCACATAATCTGCATGCTTTGTATAAATGGGGTTCCTAAGGAGTGGCTGCTCTTTATTCCCAATATCACCTGAAAATACAAGCTTCTTCGTAACGCCGTTTTCCGTAGCCCATACCTCAATGCTGGCGGAGCCAAGAAGATGTCCGATATCCGTAAAACGAATCTTCACACCCTCACATACATCAATCTCTGTATCGTAGTGGCAAGCCACAATTCGCCTAATCACACCATCCGCATCCTGCATGGTAAATAAGGGCTCCACCAGCGGATTATCCTTACTTCTCTTAGCCTTACGATTCTTCCACTCCGCCTCCATCATCTGAATATGAGCACAATCACGAAGCATGATACCACACAAATCCGCTGAAGCATCCGTGGTGAATACCTGCCCCCTAAATCCCCTTGCATACAAAAGAGGCAGCATTCCGGAATGGTCCACATGGGCATGTGTCAAAAGCACATAGTCCACCATGGCCGGAGAAATGGGAAGAGGCGCATTCTCAAAGGTATTGATTCCCTGCTCCATACCATAATCCACTAAAATATGCTTCTCTCCCACCTGCAAATAATGACAGCTGCCTGTCACCTCATGAGCCGCACCTATAAACGTAAGCTTCATAAAAACCCTCCATTCCATAAAAATGCGAAAGTG
>CAZOSU010000266.1:0-4252 GCA_964582515.1 uncultured Acetatifactor sp.
TACCAATGCAATCCAGGCATCGTTGAGGAAGAATTTTTGTTTTCCAAAAGACGCTATGAAACACAGACCGGTCGGACACAGAAAAACGATGTGATTGCCTATCAGGTGCGGCAGTCTTTTAAGCCCGGCGAGATCACCCCGGAGGAAGTGTATATGTCAATCGAAAAATAGGTCAAGTGCTCATCGAAAACTAGGTCACTTGAGGCTGGGAGAAGCGCCCGCAATATAGGTGCGAGCGCGTACTCCTGCTGAGGACCGCGTTTTCGCGACCATCGAAAATTAGGTCAGATGGCCATTCAAAACTAGGTCGGCCGGTCTCGGTAGGGCGTCCAGTTCCCATAGACTTTGCTCAAAGGCACGCGCCTCCTCAGAGTGATCTCGGCTCAGTTCAAGGCGTTCTTCCTCGGTCATAGCCTCGAATTCCTCCAAGCGGTCGTTGTCCATCCGGATGGCAGTAACGAGATCTGCGGGCCAGCCAGCGTCATTGTAGTAGAACCAGGGATTATCGTAGATATCTACTCCGTGGTGAACCCAGTACCATACGTCGGCGCGTTCGGCTTTGGTGGCGTTCATTTCCGTAAGATATTCCTGCACTTCGCGGTGCAGCTCAGGATCAAGCTTTGGCATCGTTTTTACCCTCCATCAGTCGTTCAAAAGAAGCTCCATTGGCACGGAGGGTCTCGCGGAAACGATATGAGTCGCCCTCCATATCTACCAGGATGGCTTTGTAAGTGAGCCTGTCCACAATGGCGCTGGTAATGGCGGCATCGCCAAAGATTTCGTCCCAGCGCTCAAAGGTCAGATTGGATGTAATAATCGTGGATTTCTGCGTGGCGCGCAGCGAGAGGTTTGTAAACAGGAGATCCGCACCCTCGCGGTCGAAGGAGACGTAGCCCATTTCATCCGCGATAACCAGATCGTACTTTTCAAAGCGCTTCTCAAACGCCTTGAGAGTCTTGGTGTTCACGCTTTCCTTCAGCTCCGTGACCAAATACGGAACGGTGGTGAACAGAACACGGAAACCCTGTTCGCAGGCCCGGATTCCAAGACCAATGGCCACATGCGTTTTCCCGGTACCGGGATTGCCGGTAAGTATGAGGTTCTGTCCGTTCCTCACAAAATCCAGTCCAGAGAGCTCCGGCAGGCGTCTGCGCATATCTTCCGGAAGGCAATCCAATTCCAGATCTTCCAGATATTTTTTGTACGGAAAGCGGGCTCGCCGGATACGGGATTGCTTCATCCGTTCCTCGGCTTCTTCCAACTCCTGTGACAACAGACGGTACAGAAAGTCCTCGTAATCTGTCGCCTCCTGCTCTGCGGCCTCAAAGTTCTTTGCAATACCGCCCAGCCGCAGGATCTTGCACAGCTCCTTTATGTCGGCGTTCGTCTTGGCGCTCGTCATACGGCAACACCTCCATCCACCTGCATCTTTCTAAGCAGATCATATTGGGAGAGTGTGCTCTTTGCCTTTGTGCTGAGATGGTCAGTCCCTGGCATTTGAGGGGTATCCCGCTGGGCGTTTTCGCAGATGACGCGAACCTTCTGGGCGCTCATATCCTTAGGAGACAGACGTTCCATTCGTTTGAGTGCCTGCAGAACAGGATCCGCACCAAATTCATATATGACTTCCAGAACCTCAAGGAATGTGCGAGCATCCTGCTTGTAGTAGGTATCGTAAATCTGCTTCACGACCGCATCTGACTGGAGCAGCGCTGTGCTGCCGGGCAGAGCGCCGGGTTTGCGCTTCAGCGTACGGAGATAATGATAGATGTCAATCGTCCAGTCATGAGGAAGGAAACTCCGGTTATGCGCTGCAACGATCCCGCCTTCATGATAGACAATGAGTTTGCTCGTATAAAGCCGTACCTGTACACGCTTTCCAACCAGCGTATCCGGTACAGAGTAATGATTCCCGGCAACCATGATCGTGGAGTATTTATCCACGCTGTTCTCCGTCCGGATACAGCACTCAAACCTTGGCATGGCCGGCAGAAGATGATGCTGCTCTTCTTCAAAGCGTTCCGCGGGAACCTGGCCGTTGGATGCTGTCTCCCGGTTCAGCCGGACACATACACCAAACAGATAGCGGTTGGCATCTTCCAGCGATTCAAAACTGTCACAGCCCGGGGCGCTGAACGCCTTGTGGCGAACCACATCTACGCTGCGCTCCACATGCCCCTTCTCATTCCCGCGACGCACATTGCAGAACCGAAACCGGAAGCCGTAGTAAAGGGATAATTCCAGCAGAGCCTTCGTGGGTTCCTTCTCCGTGGGGCCAACAAACTTACGGACGGCGACCTTCATGTTGTCATAGACCATGGTGTGAAAGGCTCCATGACAGAAGGAAAAGAAGGTCATATGGGCTTCCTGAAATGCTGCCGTATCCTGTGAACGGAAGAGAACAGCAAAGCGCTCTCCACTGTATGCCGCTGTGAATACGGCCATCTGGTATCTCTTAAAGCCGCTGTGCGCTATATCCAGCTTGACCTCGCCCCAGTCGAACTCACAGATTTCGCCGGGTTGATACTCCTGCCGGATGAATGCTTCTTCATGGCGGGCTTCCAGTCTGTTCACCAACCGCTTCACCGTGGAATAGCTGACAGCGAAGCCTTCACGAACCAAGTATTCGTGGATGTCTTTCTTCCGCATTACCTGCTTCTGCATCCCGGACACCCGCTTCACAGCGTTGAGCTGCAGACACTGCTCCACGGCGGCTTCCATCTCCGGCGTTACGATTACCGGAGCGCGGTTACTGGCGTCGTATTTCGGCTCTTCCACGAAGGCCTGAAGAATCTCCTCCGGATCTGCATCCGGGTCCCGTATCAGCAATTCCGCCCGCTGTGCATCGTATTCCTTCACATACTTGTTCACGGTGTCCTTGCTGATGTGCATCTTCGATGCGATCTGCCGGTTACTTGTCCCGGCCAGATGACTCATGATGATCTGCTGCTTCCTGGTCAATGTGATCACATTCCTTTCCGCCTCCTTACTGTTTGTTGCAGTAAGGATAGCACACTTCTTGGATGTGACCTACTTTTCAATGAGCCAGCTGACCTATTTTTAGATTACCAGAAACAGGAAGCCAACCGCATTGGCTACGAATTTGCCCAACGCTTTCTTAAGGGTAATCACGCATTTATCGTTGCGACTCATGTTGACAAGAAGCACATCCATAATCACATCATTTGGAACTCGACCGCGCTTGACTGTCAACACAAATTCCGTGACTTCCGACGATCTGCCATGGCCGTGCGAAAGCTCAGTGATGTGATTTGCGTAGAGCATGGTCTTTCCATCATCACAAAGCCAAAAAGAAAAGGGAGAAGCTACGATCAGTGGCTGGGTGAAAAGCCGCTGTCCCAACGCGACAAACTCAGAAACGCCATAGATGAAGCCCTCGAAAGTAAGCCCTCAGACTTCGATGATCTTCTGCGGATCCTGCGTGAGGCAGGGTATGAAATTAAAACACATGGCAATGATATATCGCTTCGCGGGCAAGGAGGAGAACGATTTCTCCGTCTGTCATCACTCAAAGAACCCTACACGAAAGATATACTCATGGCCGTCATCAAGGGTGAACGGAAGCACAAGAAAAAGCGTCGCGCCGCTAACGCGCCTATTCAAAAGCCGAGCCTGCTTGTGGACATCGAGAAGAAGCTCCAAGAGGGAAAAGGTACGGGCTATAAGAAATGGGCCAGTAATTTCAATCTCAAACAGATGGCGCTCACTATGTCGTACCTTACAGAGCATAATCTTCTTGCGTACTCCGATCTCGAGACGGCAGTAAAAGAGGCGACAGATCATTACAGTGAGCTGACTGATGAGATCAAAGCAGCGGAGGCACGAATGGCTGAGATCACGGCGCTGCGGGAACACATCATCAACTACGCGAAGACCCGACAGGTTTACATCGACTACCGCAAAGCTGGTTATTCAAAGAAGTTTCGGAACGAACACGAATCTGAAATTCTGCTGCATCAGGCAGCAAAGAAGGCGTTCGATGAGTTGGGGCTAAAAAAGCTTCCAACCATCAAGAGACTGAATGCCGAGTACGACGCTCTGATGGAGAAAAAGAAAAAAGCCTATGCTGAATATCGCAAGGCCCGCGATGAAATGCGGGAACTTCAGATTCATAAAGCCAACGTAGAAATGCTGCTGGGCCAGGATCGCAGCCAGGAACAGCAGCACAAGAAGGAGCGGGATCAACGATAACCGCTCCGATAGCGATTTTGAAAAAATCGCGTAGCCGCAG
>CAZOSU010000267.1:0-4250 GCA_964582515.1 uncultured Acetatifactor sp.
ATATCTGTAAGCGTCTGATGATTGACACAAAGCAGCTAAAGGAGCGCAGTATTTTAACAGCTATTTCCAATGCAAAGAATGAGCTGGTGTCGCCTCTGGATTATGAGCTATCCAGCATGGGAGATTTTCAGAAGCGTAAAATTGCGGGCGTATACAAGGAATATCAGGCAACCTTAAAGAGGAACAATGCGCTGGATTTTGACGATTTGATTATGCTGACGGTGGAGCTGTTAAAAAGTAGTCCTCAGATACGAGGTACCTATCAGGAGCGGCTGCGCTATATCATGGTGGATGAGTACCAGGATACCAATACCGCCCAGTTTGAGCTGATTCGTCTTTTGGCGGATAAGTATCGGAACCTTTGTGTGGTGGGCGATGATGACCAGTCTATTTATAAGTTCCGGGGAGCAAATATCCGTAATATTCTGGATTTTGAAAAGGTATACCCGGAGGCAAGAGTGATTAAGCTGGAACAGAATTATCGTTCTACCGGTAACATTCTGGATGCGGCAAATCAGGTGATTGCCCACAATGTGGGTCGAAAGGAAAAGGCGCTCTGGACACAGAAGGAGAAGGGGAACCGGGTGCATCTGCGCCAGTTTGAGAATGGCTTTGAAGAGGCGGATTACATTTCCGCAGATATTAAGAGTAAGGTGCGGGATGGAAAGTGTGAATATGGTGATTGTGCTATTTTATATCGGACCAATGCCCAGTCCCGTATGCTGGAGGAGCGTTTTATCATCGATGGTTTGCCATATCAGGTAATTGGTGGAACGAACTTCTACGCAAGACAGGAAATCAAGGATATCCTTGCGTATCTTAAGACCATTGATAATGGCAGGGATGATGTGGCTGTTAAGCGTATTTTGAATGTGCCCAGGCGTGGCATCGGTGCCGCCACCATTGATAAGGTGCAGGAGTATGCAAGGGAGAAGGATATCAGCTTTTTTGAGGCACTAAGGCAGGCACAGCAGATACCGGCCTTGGGAAGGACTGCCGCCAAGCTGGAGCCCTTCGTCACAATGATTCTGGCATTTCGGGCAAAGGCAGAATTTTATGGAGTGGAAGACCTTATCAAGGATGTGGTAGAGGTCACCTCCTATGAGGAATACCTTAAGGGTCTGAATGAGGAAGAGGATAAGACGGAGGATCGTCTGGCCAATATCGGAGAGCTTTATAGTAAGGCTACCGCATACGAAATGACGCATGACGAAATATCCTTAAGTGAGTTTTTGGAGGAGATTGCACTTGTGGCGGATGTGGACAATATGGAAAACAGTGACAATCGGATTCGTCTCATGACCTTTCACAGTGCCAAGGGGCTGGAATTTCCCCATGTGTACATGTCGGGTATGGAGGATGGTCTGTTTCCGGGGTATATGTCCATTACCTGTGGTGACCCGGCAGAGATGGAAGAGGAGCGCAGACTTGCTTATGTGGGAATCACCAGAGCTATGGAGGATTTGACCCTGACCTATGCGAAGGCCAGAATGATTCGGGGAGAGACCCAGTATAATCCGGTAAGCCGTTTTGTGCGGGAGATTCCTGCGGAGCTGATGGATAATACACTGCCCAGGAGCAGAAGCTTTGATGCGGAAAGCATGGGACTTCCTTTTGATTTCAGGCCCAAAGCTACCCTGAAGCCAAAGGTGACCGCGCAGCCGGTGAAGCCCTTTATTGCTCAAGGACTCAGCAGTTTAAATCGTGTGGCAGGAATCAGTAAGGGCTTTGAAATGGAAAGTGACACTGTTCTGGATTACGCAGAGGGAGACCGGGTGCGCCATATTAAATATGGGGAGGGCAAGGTACTTGCCATTGCCAGAGAGCCAAAGGATTACAAGGTGACGGTAATGTTTGATAATGCAGGGCAGAAAATTATGTATGCATCCTTTGCAAAACTAAAAAAAGTGTAAACTTATCCAAAAATGAAAATATTGTAGTAAATTTTACATTATTGTGGTATTCTATAAGTATAAAAAAGTATTGGAGGTAGCGAATATGAAGAAGAAAGATTGTAATGTACTGTTGTGGGTACTTGCTATTGTGGGAGCGATTGCAGCAGTGGCAGGAATTGCCTATGCAGTATATCGTTATTTTACCCCTGATTATTTAGAAGATTTTGAGGATGATTTTGAAGTAGAAGAGGAAGAGTCTGTAGAAGATGATGATGACGATATCTTCGAAGACGAGGGAGATTTCTGCTAGAATGAAAAAAGGACAGGTATATGAGGGCGTTGTAGAGCGGGTAGATTTCCCCAACAAAGGTATTGTTGTAGCAAAGGAAGGCACCTGCGTAGTGAAAAATAGCCTGCCCGGCCAGAAAGTTCGTTTTGGAGTAAACAAGGTTAGAAATGGGAAGGCGGAAGCCCATCTCTTAGAGGTGATAGAAAAATCACCCTTAGAGACCGGCAGTCCGTGTTCCCATTTTGGGATGTGCGGAGGCTGTACCTACCTATCCCTTCCTTATGAGACCCAGCTGGAGATTAAGGAAAAACAGGTGAAGAAGCTGTTGGACAGTGTACTTACAGAGGGAGCTTACATCTGGGAGGGCATCAAGGGGAGTCCTAAGGAATATGAGTATCGTAATAAGATGGAGTTTTCCTTTGGAGATGAGGTAAAGGACGGTCCTCTTTCTCTTGGTATGCATAAAAGAGGCAGCTTTTATGATGTGGTGCATGTTTCAGAATGTAAGATAGTGGATGCAGATTATCGTCTGCTTCTGAATGAAACCCTGAAATATTTTGAGGAACATCATACCTCCTTCTATCACAGACTGCGTCATACCGGGTTCCTCAGACACCTGCTGGTTCGCAAGGCTTCGAAAACCGGTGAGATTCTGTTAGCTCTGGTTACCACAGGTCAGCACCCGGATGGTGTGAGCTGTGCAGAGCCTTCCGTAAGTAAGGAGCTGATAGACGGTTATCTGGATATGCTTCTTTCTTTGGAAAAGGATGGAATGCTTCAGGGAAAATTCGCAGGTATTTTACATATTTTGAATGATTCTCTGGCGGATGTGGTAAAGAGCGATTCTACGGAAGTTTTATATGGTCATGACTATTTCTATGAGGAGCTTTTGGGATTGACCTTTAAGGTGTCCACCTTCTCCTTCTTTCAGACCAATTCCTATAGTGCGGAGGTTTTATATGAAACAGCCAGAGAGTATGTGGGAGATTTGGGCGGAAAGGACAAGACAGTATTTGATTTATACAGTGGCACGGGAACGATAGCCCAGCTGATGGCACCGGTAGCCGGGAAGGTTATCGGCGTGGAAATTGTGGAAGAGGCAGTGGAGGCTGCGAAAAAGAATGCAGCCCGGAACGGACTGACCAATTGTTCGTTTATTGCGGGGGATGTACTGAAGGTTTTGGATGAGGTGGAGGATAAGCCGGATATGATTATTTTAGACCCGCCCCGTGACGGTATTCATCCTAAGGCTCTTCCGAAGATTATCGGCTATGGCGTGGAGCGTATTGTCTATATTTCCTGTAAGCCCACCAGTCTCGTAAGAGATTTGGAGGTCTTTTTAGGAAATGGCTATCAGGTGGAGAAGGCAGTCTGTGTGGACCAGTTCCCATGGACGGCAAATGTAGAAACTGTTGTGTTATTGTCCCATAGGTAAGCGTAAGGAAAAAGGATATGAATGTTCGTGAAAGAAATGTGGCATTTGACGTGCTGCGCATTATTTCCGCTTTCAGTATAGTGGTACTTCATGTAAGTGGAGTTTTTATTTATGAGAATTCCGTGGGGAGCCCGGATTTTCGGATGGCTAATTTTATTAATTCTATTTCCAGATTCGGTGTCCCTGTTTTCGTTATGATTAGCGGGGGGATTTTCCTTTCGGAAAATAAAGCGGTGACAGTGAAGAAGCTGTGGCGCGGAAACATTCTGCGAATGCTCTGTGTATATGTTTTCTGGTCCTTTGGATATTATGTTTATCAAAGTCTGTACTGGTGGAAATTTGATTTCTGGAGACAGGGAATCCTTCGTACCATAACGGGCATTGTATATGCAGCAGACCACTTTTGGTTTATCTTTATGATTATGGGACTCTATGCACTTGTTCCTTTTTTGCGGACCTGGCTGCATCACGCAGAAAAAAAGGAGCTGGATTATTTTGTGGTGCTGTTTATGCTGTTTCAAATCGGCAGGTCCACACTTTCTATCCTGATTGATAAGTCTCTTGTGGAAAAAATATCCAGTCTGGTTAAAATCGTGGAGCTGTCCTGGTATCTGGGATATTTCGTGCTGGG
>CAZOSU010000268.1:0-4237 GCA_964582515.1 uncultured Acetatifactor sp.
CTTTCTTTGGGAGCTGAAATGGTTAAAATTTCACATTAACCGACAGCCCCTTTTTATTCCGGGATGTAGGTAGGAGCATTCTTCGGGCTCTTCCCCTTAATCACATTATGGTAATATGCATAGGTCATGGGGTCATCATTTTTCAGCACATCCGCATCCAAAACCTTTCCCAGAAATACCGTGTGAGTGGAGGTTTCCATCTTATCAATCACCTCACAGGTAATATAGGCACAGGCATCCGCAATTACCGGCATATACCCCTTTACCACCGATTCCACTTCCTCAAATTTATTGTGCTCTCTGCCACTCTTAAAACCGAAAATTCCAATAGTGGAGGCCTCGGAATGTTCACCCAGAATGGAAATGGCAAAGCGTCCGCTGTCCTGAATGCACTGGTTTGTATAATTGTCGTGGTTGATGCTGACCGCAATGGTAGCAGGCTCTGAGGTAATCTGCATAGCACTGTTGGCAGTACAGCCGGTAGGTCTGCCATTGTCCCATGCACTAATTACATAAACTCCATAAGATAACTGTCTGAAAGCATTTTTGTTCATATGTAATCCTCCTTTTTAAATTAGTAATGATTCCTATTATTAAAATATCATCTTTTACAGAATATGTCAACAGGCTTTTATTTTGAAATGACGGTTGACAAAACCTCTTTAAAACGATACACTGTAAAAGCCGTACATTGTCCGGGTCACTGGGCATGGCGTTGAAATTTGGTCTCACGCAATGGAAATCTACGAACCGTGTCAGGTCGGGAACGAAGCAGCACTAAGAAGAACCTTTCATGTGCCGTGAGGGTGCCGGATGGAGCTGTGTCTATACCCGCCTTGTGCGGTTTTTGTGTTTTTTCCGGTGAGGATAGGTATAATTCGGTAAGGGTCTTGGGAGTGGATAGTATGTGGTTTTGAGACACGCTCTCGCTCCGTGAAAAACGTAACGGACACTAAGCTCGAAAAAACCTCGCTAAGTGCCGACGTTTTTCAAGGGTCTCAAAACCACATACTATCCACTCCCAAGACCCTTACCGAATTATACCTATCCAACCTACTTTTACAAATCACAGGCAGGTATTGACATGTTGCATAGTTGTGAAATTTGTCCCAGAAATTGTAAAATAAATAGAGAAGCCGGACAGCTTGGTTATTGTGGTATGCCCGCGAAGATTTTAGCTGCAAGAGCTGCACTTCACATGTGGGAGGAGCCCTGTATCTCAGGAGAAACCGGTTCCGGAACGGTGTTCTTCAGCGGTTGTAATTTGCGGTGTGTCTTTTGCCAGAATCATGATATCGCTATCGGCGATGTGGGTATGGAAATCACCACAGACCGGCTTGTGGAAATCTATCTGAAGCTACAGGAAAAAGGCGCAGCCAATATTAATCTGGTTACGCCCACTCATTATATTCCACAGATTGCAGAAAGCCTAAAGCTTGCTAAAATACAGGGGCTTTCCATTCCCATCGTGTACAACACCGGTGGCTACGAAAAGGTGCAATCTCTCAAAATGCTGGAGGGACTTATCGACATTTATCTTCCCGATTGCAAATACTACAGCTCAGAGTTATCCGCTGCATATTCTCATGCGCCGGACTACTTTGATGTCAATCAAAAGGCTCTAAAAGAGATGTACAGACAGGTAGGAGCTGTCCGTTTCAACAAAGAAAACGGCATGATGGAGCGCGGTATGATTATCCGCCACTTATGCCTTCCCGGTCAGGTAAAGGATTCTAAGAAAGTCATTCACCATCTCTATGATACCTTCGGGGACAATGTGTACCTGAGCATTATGAATCAGTACACACCGCTGCCCCATGTGGCACATATTCCGGAACTAAATCGCAAACTCACAGAGGAGGAATATGAGCGTATCATCTCCTATTGCCTCCGTCTGGGTATTGAGAATGCTTTTATTCAGGAGGGCGATGCTGCCAAGGAAAGCTTTATTCCGTCCTTCACCTATGAAGGTCTTACCTAGAGCCTGCTTTTAAAGAATCACTTCTGTCATATAATACCCAAAATCTCCTTCCTTAGCAGGCTCCACCGCACCTTCAAAGCTTTCAAAGCCATAAAGCACCGCCACCTGTTTTTCTTTATCATAGAAGTTCCCCGGCACGCCTACGTAGTACTTTACCGGTGCCTTCTCCTTTCTCCACAGGATGATATGCCCATAATTATAATAACCATGGAGAAGAAAGCTGTTCTCTACCAGCGAGTATCTTTTTTCTGAGACGAGCACCATGTCTCTCAATTCCAGCTTTATGTATTCCCTAAAATCATCAAATGGTTTTATGTGGGGATAAGCCTTGCAAATTTGTTTCCACTTTCGGTTTTCTACTTTTTCTCCCACAGATTTCTCCACACCCTTATTCTGCACAGCCACTTCTTCCTTCACCACCACGAATTCTCCTCCTTGCGCAGCCTCTTCCTGCACCTGCACCTCCTCTGCACCCGGAAGCATCATCTCCTCGGGCTCCGTCCACAATATTTCCTGCTCCGTCCACCAATTCTTTTGCATAACCACCGGCTCTTTTTCCACCTCTGTAGCCGCAGCTTTTCCTTCATCGGTTCCCCAATTTCCTGAGTACAACACACAATCCTCCGACAGCCTGAGCAAAAAAGTCACATTTGACAAGTCTCCCTTCTTCTCCCACTCATATTGCTTGCAGGTTTTCCCTCCTTCCAGAAAAAGCACTTCCGCCTCCAACCGCCGCTCTCCCTCCGAAACCTCCAATACACCTTCTCCATCAAAAGTCGATGGTACTCCCAAAAGGCGTAGCTGTGCCTCCCAGATATCCTTTTTCTCAATCACCTTTACAAAGCCTTTGTTACCTTTTTTCTCATTCTTCTCATAAAAACTCATATAAAATATTTTCCGATTATAGCTCATAAAAATACCCCCTAATACAATGTATTAGAGGGTTGTCCTTTTTATTCCTAATAATCCAGTCCATCCAGATATTTCATATAATTCATAACCATCATGGCTATCTTGAAGGTAAGAGCATCATCAAAATTGCGAAGGTCAAGTCCTGTACTCTTCTGAATCTTCTCAATTCGATAAACAAGAGTATTTCTGTGGACGAAAAGCTGTCTGGATGTCTCAGATACGTTTAAACTATTCTCAAAGAATTTATTAATAGTACTGAGGGTCTCATCATCCAGCTCTAACGGCACATTTCCGCCGAACACTTCTTCTACGAAAATTCTGCACAGATTTACCGGAAGCTGATAAATCAGACGACCAATTCCCAGTGTGCTATAAGCCACAATATTTTTCTCCGCATAGAAAATCTTGCCCACATCCAGTGCCATCTTTGCTTCCTTGTAAGACTTTGACACATCCTTCAGCTCCTGAATCACCGTACCAAAGGATACACGCACATTCAGCATGGCCTCTGCATTCATCATGCCTACAACCGTGTCCGCCACAGCCATCAGATTTTCGTAAGAATAATCCTCCTGGGCAAAGGATTTAATCAAAATCACACAGCTTTCATCCACAGCCGTAATATAATCACCTGCCTGGGTAGAGAACATTCCCTTAAGGAGCTCCGTCACCAGACCATCCTTCTCCAGCTTGGTTTCCACCAGATACACTACCCGGGGAACAGCAACCTCCACATGAAGCTTCTTTGCCCGATTGTAAATATCCACCAAAAGAAGATTATCCATAATCAGATTCTGGAAGAAATTGTTGCGGTCAAAGCGCTCCTTATAAGCAATGGCAAGATTCTGAATCTGGGATACTGCAATCCTTCCTACCATGTAAATATCATTGCCCACACCCTTCGCTACCAGAATGTATAAAAGCTCACCCTCATCCCAAATTTTCAGTAAATGATAAACTCCAATCACCTGACTGTCTGCCGGAGAATCCCCAAAGCCACTTACCAAATTAGTATTTAAATCGGACATATCTGCTGTGGCAGCAATCACATTACCATTTAAATCATATACACACAAATCTACTTTGGTAATTGCCTTTAATTCATCAATACTGGTCTGAATCACCTGACTAGTAATCATTCTATCCTCCTAATCTTCATAAAGCAACCGTTCGAGGCTGAACAGTTGCTTCAAAAAGGGTGCTGTAAACAGCACCCTTCAGAAAAATCTTATTAGTTAGTGATAACCTGCTCGGTCTCTTTGTCGAATACGTGGATCTTCTCAACATCGAGAGCAAACTTAACAACATCACCAGGTCTAGCAGTTGTTCTGGAATCAACTCTAG
>CAZOSU010000269.1:0-4236 GCA_964582515.1 uncultured Acetatifactor sp.
CCGTTATTGTAGATGGTAATATTAAGGATGTGGTGATGCCGTCTACTATCGGACCATACAAGATTGTGACAGTGGATTCCACCAGCTTTAGTAATAAATGTACGATTGAAAAGGTAGTTATTCCAGCTTCTGTAGAAGTGATTATGGAAAATGCTTTCAAGGGCTCCCATAACCTGAAGCATGTGATTTTTGAGGATGCAGATAATATCCAAAGCATTGGAACTGACGCATTCCAGACGCAGAAGGTGAGTGATGGTATTTGTTCTCATGCAGCTTCTCTGGACAATGCCACACCGACGCTTACCTTTACCGGTACCATTTCAAACGATAGTGTTCCTTTCCAATATGCCATGAATGCAGGCAGCAAGATTAATCAGGGAAACCAGCCGGTTACTTATATCACTTATTATAGTGGCTGGCCGTCCAATCTGACTATTCAGTATACCGAAGATAAGAATGGGGCTACTTTAGTGGATTATCCGACCTTGTCTGATTTGACCAAATATGCCACCAATCAGGATATGTATCCTTATATGACGGATGATTATGCGAAGGCTGCCAGAGATGCAGTTTCCAAGCTGATTGCTACCGAGGAAATGACACAGGATGAGCGCGAGATTATTGAAGCTTGTCTTAACATTGTAATTCCGGAAGGCGTTACTGCAGTTAAGGATGATTTGTTTGCTGAAAACGAAGTGGGAGATTTACAGAGCTTTAGCAAGCACCGTAAGACAATTACTACCACTACGGTGGTAAATATTTCCAATGGAATGTTTGCCAACTGGAAGAATCTTGGTGCAGCCTATATTTTAGGTGATGCGACTACCATCGGTGATTATGCTTTTGATGGCTGTGAAGAGTTAGAAACGGTTCAGATTTCTCCCAATGTGGAATATCTGGGACTTAGACCTTTCAGAGGCTGTACCAGCTTAAATGAAGTGGATTTTCTGGGAAGCTCAAATTATACCTGTGAAAAGGGTATTATATTTAGTCTGAACAATGGCAGTAAGGATGGAATCATTGAATGCTTAGAGACCCGTGGCGTAAGCAGTGGTATCGCAGGAACCGTACAGGCTTCAGAGCTTGTAGGGGTAACCTATATTCAGAAGGAGGCCTTTAAGGATTGTAATGGTATCAGCGAGGTAGATTTAAAGCAGTCCTCTATTACTACCGTTCCTGCGGATGCATTCTCCTTAACATCGGATGCAAAGCCGTCGCTGTCAAAGATGAACCGTGTGCTTTTGCCTTCTACCTGTAGGTCCATTGAAGCAGGTGCATTTACGAACAGCCCTATTGTTTACCTGGAGATTCCTTCCAGCGTAACCTATATTGACCCGGCAGCATTTAATACAGAGAAAAACTCAGCTAATTATGAGCAGATTACTTTCTACTGTGAGCCGGATAGTGCAGCGGCAATTTATGCAGACAATCATGAAAGCATTATCTATGTGGAGCGTGAGCCGGATGCGGTGACACATATGGTAGTTATCCAGTATCTGGATCCTGTGACACAGCAGTATATTACCATTGAGACCCAGAGTGTACAGACCGGAGAAAATGCGATTAAGCCGGCGATTGAAGATTTACCTGCCATTGAGGGCTACAGCTTCTTAAAGTGGCTGCCTTCCGATGACTTTACCAATATTTTGGCGGATTGTACTTACACCGCAATTTATTCGGATACTCAGTATACGGTTAATTTCTACGAGTGTGATGAGCATGAGAATACCTTTATCGGAAGCATTACTGTGGCAGAGGGGGCAAATGTAACCTCACTGGATTATCCGCAGTACACTCCTGTAGAGGGATATACCATTACCGGATGGATTGGTCTTGTTAATCCTGTAACCCAGAATCTGAATGTATATGCTAAGTGTGAAGAGGAAAGCTATACTGTAAACTTCTGGGTGGAAGACGGAAACGGAGAAGCAAATTTGGTATTTACGCAGAGCGGTAAGCTTGGGGATGCAATTTATCAGCCCAAGGATCCTACTGTGGACAATAAGACCTTTGCAGGCTGGCTGCCCACGGTAAGTGAAACCATTACCGGAAATGCAGATTATTATGCAACATTTGTGGATGCAAATGGAAATGTATCCGGTGGCGGAACCAGTACCGGAACAGGAACAGGAAATACTAATACCGGTACCACAACTACCACAACCACAAGCTTCTATACCTTAACGGTAAAGAACGGTAGTGGGTCAGGAAGCTATGCAGAAGGAACACAGGTGATTATCTATGCAGATGAACCTACCAGTGGACAGACCTTCAGCAGATGGACTGTGGAACCAAGTGATGTTAATATTGCAGTGACTACAGCGGATGCTACGGTAATTACCATGCCGTCCAAGAACGTAACTGTGACTGCAAATTACAAAAAGAGCTCTTCCAGCAGCACAGGAAGTGGCAGCGGAAGCTCCTCTAACAGTAGCGGAAGCTCCAGCAGCATTACCGGAGGAAATGTTACTACCAATGGCTCCACCGTGGTTATTGATAAGAATGGCTTATCTAACACCGGTGTTGTATCCGTGAAGGTAAACGGCTCTTCTGACAACTTCACCATCAAGGTGCAGGAGAGTGCATATGCAAAAGAGCAGGCAATTAAGGCATTGATTGCAGAATATGGTGACTTAACCAATGTTGTATATTTCCCTATGGATATCAGCTTGTATGATTCTACAGGAACAAAGATGATTACAGATACTACCGGACTTTCCATCAGTATTACCTTGCCGCTTCCGGACAGCATGATTGCCTATGCCGGAAACAATAAGGTTGCATCCGTAGCAGATGGTACATTGGAAAAGCTTGGTGCGAAGTTTACCACGATTGATGGTGTGTCCTGCATTACCTTTACCGCAGAGCATTTCTCACCATATGTAATTTATGTAGATAAGGGCAATTTAACTGCCGGTACTGTAATTGATGATACACCAAAGACCGGAGACGGAATTCATCCGAAGTGGTTCTTATCCATCGGTCTGTTATGTATCGCCATGGTTTTATTCTTGAAGAAGGATAAAGTAGTGGCTCCTGCGAAGGTAAAGGTTGCAGCAGCCAGATAAGGAAAGTTTATGAAGAAGATTGTAGGACTAATTGGTGCTTTGCTTAGTATCACATTTCTTGCAATTGTCTTGATACCAAAATCGGAGGCGGGCGCAGCAGTCCCCTCCGATGGCTTTAAGATAGAAGGGTCCACGTTGGTTGAGTATACCGGTATGGATAAGAACGTGACCATTCCTTCTAATGTTGAGACAATCGGCAGGAGTGCTTTTGAGAACAATACCTTTGTGGAAAGTGTAGTGATTCCCGAAAACGTAAAGACTATAGAACCCTATGCCTTTTGGGGGTGCACAAAACTAAAGAGTGTGACATTGGGAAGTGGCTTGTATGAAGTGGGAGATTTTACTTTCACGGATTGTAGGCTTCTTGAGAATGTTTCTTTGGCAGATTCCATCCGCCGTATCGGCATCATGGCGTTTGCAGATTGTCCCTCTCTTCAGAATATACAGTTATCTTCTTACATTAACGATATTCATGAGACCGCCTTTGACGGCGATAAGAACCTGACTATTTCTGCAATGGTTGGCAGCTATGCTTATGACTATGCGCAAGAATTTGTTAAGAGGCAGGAGGATATGGCGGAGGTACCTGTTCCTACTGCGGAACCTACCCCGACTCCGATTCTGAAGTCAGAAGCAACTCCGGCACCCGGTGATGTTATCGGGCAGAGTCAGATTGTTGGTAATAGGGCGTTTGTATTTTGGGATACAGATGTGACCGTAGGTATGGGAGAGTATCAGCCGGATTACGAAGGCGAAGGTGAGCAGAATCTTACCAACGGAGAGATTTCTGTACAGGATGGCGCTGTGAAGGAATGGAGCTATTATACCAATGATGAGCTTACGGAGGTTAATCTTCCGGAGGGTACCAGAAAGGTAGAACAGTTTGCTTTTTCCAGAAGCTCCTTGCAGAAAATCGTATTACCCGAGGGAATTACAACCATTGATTATGCAGCGTTTTATCATTGTGACCAGCTGAAAGAAGTGGAAATCCCCTCAACTGTGACGTATATCGGTAGCAAGGCGTTTGCTTATACCCCTTGGCTGGAGAGCTTTTTTGACGGCGATTATCCGCAGCTTGGAGATTTCCTTATTGTAGGAGATGGGGTTTTGCTTGCATATCGTGGTGAAGGTGGTATTGTAAGAATTCCTGACGAGGTAAATTATATCG
>CAZOSU010000270.1:0-4233 GCA_964582515.1 uncultured Acetatifactor sp.
GTGGTTTATACTTCGAAAGAGTTTCAGCCCTGCGCGGAGACCTTTTCGGATAAGTATAGCTTCGTGGGACCCTGCATCCGGGAGGCGAAGGAGGAAATTTTTAAGACAAAAGAGAAGCTGGTTTATATTTCTTTGGGAACGGTGAATAATCAGTTTGCGGATTTTTATAAGAATTGTATGAAGGCATTTGCGGATGCGGATTATCAGGTGATTATGTCTGTGGGGAAGGATACGGATATTGCCGCGCTGGGAGAGCTTCCTAAGAATATTTCGGTGTATCCGTCGGTGGACCAGATAGCAGTGCTTCAGAGGGCGGATGTATTTTTGTCCCACTGTGGTATGAACAGTGCCAGCGAGAGCCTTTATCACAGTGTGCCACTGGTGATGTTTCCTCAGACAAAGGAGCAGGGTGGTGTAGCCTATCGCGTAGCAGAGGTAGGTGCGGGAGTTCGTTTGGAGAAGATAGATAGTGAAAGTATCAAGGCTGCTGTTGAGATGGTGCTGAATGATGGGAAATACCGGGAAAGTGCAGACAAGATTGCAGTAAGCTTTAGAAAGAGCGGCGGTGCGAAGGAGGCAGCGAAGGCGATTTTGCGAGCGGTGAAATAGTATGAAATAGGAGAGACTGCCTCTTTGATGGAGTGATTCTGTCAGAGTGGTAGTCTTTTTTGATTTATGGTCTATCTGGAAAGAATGTTGGGGTATGGGTGAAATAAGTGGTCAGCAATACCCTGATTAATACAGAAAAGCGCTGCTTTTATGGCGATTTTTAGATGAAAAGGGTACTGATGGAGATTGTAGTTATGTGATGCCCCGGAAAATGAAAAAAGCGGGGTTTTTACAGAGTGTGAATAAGGATGGTACCCTTCAGGAGCAAATTAGGAGGATTTTTCGCTGAAAATATGTTATCTGCAGGGTATGAAAAGATACTAATTCTATAGATACCCTGCAAGCGAAAATAGGCGGGGAGAATCATGGAAAAGACTTCAGAAATATGGTATTGTTAATATGTCGGGAGGAGGGATGGGGATTAGATGATTTGATGGGAGATACAAATTGATAAATTTTAGGAAAATAACAGAAGAGAACTTTCATATAATCGTAAACATGAAACGCCCCGATGGCGAGCATTATGTGGCGTCCAATGCCTATTCTCTGGCACAGGCGTGGCTATATCGGGAGAATAATGATGTGTATCCCTTTGCTATCTACAATGATGATATGCCGGTAGGTTTTATGATGCTGGATGAGGATTTAGAGGAGCGGTGCCTGATTATCTGGAGAGTGATGCTTCCGGAAGAGAATACAGGCAAAGGGTACGGCTCCGAAGCCATAGCGCTTGTGGTGGGTCTTGCTAGGGAAAGCAGGAAATATGATTTTATGATACTGGATTGTGCGCCGGATAACGCCCGTGCAAGGCATGTATACGAGAAAATTGGATTTCGTGCCACCGGTGAGGTGGAAAACGGGGAAGATATTTTTAGACTGGATTTTGTATGATGAGAGATTATGAATGGGATAAAAAACTGAAAATACATACCACCGGCCGTGATGATTCCCATGCAGATGGCTTTCACCATCCTTATGAGCCCACACCTTATGCTGTGCTGGAGAGGCTTGTGGAAAGCGGTTATATCAGAAGAGGGAATGTAGTGATTGATTATGGCTGCGGAAAAGGGCGTGTGGGCTTTTTTCTAAACTATAAATTGGGATGCAGGGTGATTGGGCTGGAATATGATAAAAGGATATATGGCCAGGCAATGGAAAATCTGCAAAGCTACGCAGCAAAGGCGGGTGTGGAATTTGTCTGTGTAAATGCGGAGAGATACGAGGTTGGGGAGGCAGATGTTTTTTACTTTTTTAATCCATTTTCTTTGGAAATCCTTAAGTGTGTGATGCGACAGATTGTGAATTCGTATTATGAAAATCCCCGGAGAATGCAATTTTTCTTTTATTATCCCGACGATGAGTATATGAGTTATCTGCTGGCAGGGGACCAAAGCGGACTTTTGAACGAGCTGTATTTTGTGGATGAAATCGATTGCAGGGATTTGTTTGCAGGAGAGGATTCCAGAGAGAAAATTGTAATATTTGAAAGTGGATAGAACTGTGTTATACTGACAAGGATTAATATATGAGGAGGAGAAAAATGAGTAAAAATTATACAACCACAGTGTCTTTCTATCAGGGAATCGAGGGGCAGCTGATGCCGGGGGAAACAATTATCTGGAAGGGGCAGCCCAAGAAAATGGCCTATGTGGTGAATTCTTCCGCGAAGATGGCGCCCTTTGCGATTATCTGGCTTTTGTTTGACAGCTTTTTTATTTCTACCTTTATGGGGGCCGGCATTGGAGGAAGGATGCTGGGATTTATTGTGCCGTTCTTTGCACTGCATCTGATGCCGGTGTGGATATGGCTTTTCAATATGCTGACAGCCAGTGGCAGGTGGAAAAATACCCAGTATGCCATCACCGATAAGCGTATTATTATGTGTAATGGACTGGTGGGATATGAATTTCAGAGTATTTATTACAAGGACATCTCCAATGTGACCATGCATGTGGGTGTGCTGGACCGTATGCTTGGGGTGGGAGATATTATCTGCACCTTGAACTATAATACGGGAAGTGACCAGAGTGGTCATGCCAAGATTCTGGATTTGGAAAATTCGCAAGAGGTTTATGGTATTTTACAGAAGACTATTTTAGATGTGCAGGCGGATATTCATTATCCCAATGCTCTTAGACCTTCGGACAATCCGGGATACAATACCCAGTATCGTCCGTAAACACTTGACAATATGAAAAAAAGTGTTAAAATTATTCTCAGTTTTATATTTTGACGCTGAAGAGGAATAGTATAAGCCTTAAGCTTTCAGAGAGCTGCCGGGTGGTGTGAGGCAGTAGTGGCAGGTTTAGAACTCACCTTGGAGTCCTTGCGGGGAAGGCCGGATGGTAAACAAAGTTTGGCGCAGTAGTCGCAGGCGGGTGCTCCCGTTACAGAGCGTAAAAGTGCGAAATTTAAATCGTGAAATCACGATTTAAATTCGAATTAGAGTGGTACCACGGAATTTAAAGCCCTTTCGTCTCTAGATGCGAAAGGGCTATATTTATTTTTAGGAGGAAACAAAAATGGCAGTACCTTATAACCACAAAGAGGTGGAATTAAAATGGCAGGCTGTCTGGGATGATGAGAAGGCCTTTAAGACCTCTGAGGATTATTCCAAGCCAAAGTATTATGCACTTGTTGAGTTCCCATATCCATCCGGACAGGGACTTCACGTAGGTCATCCAAGACCTTATACAGCACTGGATATCGTTGCCCGTAAGAGAAGAATGCAGGGCTACAACGTGCTTTATCCCATGGGATGGGATGCATTCGGTCTTCCTACGGAGAACTATGCAATCAAGAATCATATCCATCCAAAGATTGTAACCAAGAACAATGTGGAGCGTTTTAAAGCACAGCTTCACAGCCTGGGCTATTCCTTTGACTGGGACCGTGAAATCAATACCACCGATGAGGATTACTATAAGTGGACCCAGTGGATTTTCCTGAAGTTATTCAAGGAAGGTCTTGCCTATAAGAGTGAGATGCCCATTAACTGGTGTACCGGTTGTAAGGTAGGTCTTGCAAACGAAGAGGTTGTCAACGGCGTATGTGAACGCTGCGGCAGCGAGGTTGTGCGTAAGGTTAAGAGTCAGTGGATGCTGAAGATTACCGAGTATGCGGATAAGCTGATTGAAGGCTTAAATGATGTGGATTATATCGAGAGAGTGAAGGTTTCCCAGAAGAACTGGATTGGTAAGTCCCAGGGTGCAGAGGTTGACTTTAGCTTAACCGGTAAGGAGGATAAATTACGCATTTATACCACCAGACCGGACACCTTATTTGGTGTTACTTACATGGTTGTTTCTCCGGAGCATCCTGTGATTGACAAGTATAAGGATGAGATTAAGAACTGGGATGATGTAGTGGCTTATCGTGAGATGGCTTCTAAGAAGTCTGATTTTGAGCGTACTGAGCTGGCGAAGGACAAGACCGGTGTCATGATAGATGGTATTACCGCGACCAATCCGGTAAACGGTAAGGAGATTCCTGTATGGATTTCTGACTATGTACTGATGACCTACGGAACAGGTGCAATCATGGCAGTACCTGCGCATGATGAGAGAGACTGGGAATTTGCAAAGAAATTCAATATGCCTATTATCGAGGTGGTATCCGGCAGTG
>CAZOSU010000271.1:0-4225 GCA_964582515.1 uncultured Acetatifactor sp.
AACAATGATTTTATTCTTCATAAATCACAACACCATCCTTCGATATCTCCGATGAAATCCTGGAGTTTGGCAGAATATGCGCAGTATCAAAAACGTCCACATCTTTATCAAGAGCTGAACGCACATCTTCCATTAATCCAACAAATTTTAAACCTCGGAGGCCGCTATCCAAGAGCAAATCAACATCACTATTTCCATTGGCAAGACCTTTTACATACGAACCAAAAAGAACGGCTTTTTTAACACTGTGTTTCACGAAAACCGGATGCAACACCTCTTTTATGTCATCTATAGTATAAATCGTATCACGCACAAAAGCACTCCTTTCCAACTTCAAGCCTTGTTTGTACCTTCTCTTCTTTGTATATTATATCTCATTTTCCTTAAAAATGCAATACTGAATATAAGCGATATCTATTAAGTATGATTAGAAAGATATCTTACCCGATGAATTCCATAGCGGCTCAAGACCATATCAATCCATTCTTTGAACCCATAGAATTCACCCCTGGTTCCCCGATATCTATGTCCGTCAACATGGCTTACTGCATTGATAACAATATGGATATGTAGTTGGTCTGTATCCTGATGCACACTGAATACCGCCTGGTATTCTCTGCCTAAGTATTCCACAATATCGCACCCTATCTGGTATGCTACCGATGGGTTATTTACCTCCCAACTTTCAAAACTAATTACAAAATGCCGCAATCTTACACCTGTATTCTTATGATAACTATCCGCCAGCTCGTCCATCTCTTTTGCATACTCACAACTATGAAGTCCAACTGTGCCAATATACCCATCCGGTGTTTTATCAGGATTAGTTATATAATTTACTACCGATTCTCTGGAACTATTATCATAATACTTACCAATACTATTTGCTATCTTTAGTATAGCCATTTATGTCATCTCCTTATGATTCTATATTCTTTAGGGTCGCAAGTCGGGGAAGAATGCATTATCATCCTTCCCCCGGGGCCCTTTTATTTACTATATTGTTATATAATTTGTTATTTAATAAAAAATAAATTCGCCTGATGCTATCATGAAGTAAATCCAGCTGTTTGACCCCTTCCTGTCCCGGGAATCAATTCAATACGATGGTCATCGCATTGCAGCAGGATTTACTTCACAAAAAACACCCTAAAAGCAACTGTCTTTCAGGGTGCATATTAAGAATACATCATGATTATATTTTCCATACAATTTCTACAGAATCATCCATAAGTAAGATTCTATCAATAAATTGCGCAGCAACAAACTTCTTTTCCTCAAATGCCATATTCACAAAATCAATGTTGGTTATTTTCGAACTCTTACAATGATTTGAAACCGCAAACTGCTCTCGCTCTTTATGTAGCCTTTCAATTTCCTTGGAGATATAAGTTGCTGAAACACTACTGCATTCTGCCAGTGCACTTACAAGTCGTTCTATCTTCTGCTCTACCTCAAGGATAAGGCTTGCTCTCTCTGCATCCATATAGGAATCATCCTCGCATTTGCATTCTCCGATAACCCGAACAAGCTCCTTCTCTACGGTCCGTTCGAGTTCTCTCAAATCAATTCCTATGTGGGCATCACAAACTTTCAAATTAGATTTTCCTGAGCAAATAAGATACAACCTCTGATCTGCTTTACTGTTGTTTACCTTGATGGAATATCCACACTTACTGCACTTCATAAGTCCGGTCAGCCAACTGTACTTACCTGCGTTGTTAAGAGAAATCTGCTTATTGTTAGACAACTTGCTTTGCACCTTTAACCACAGTTTGGAGTCGATAAAGCCAAGATGATTTGACATTGCCATCTTCTGGTTTTCGAGGGAGTTATATTTGTTTTTGCTTCTATCCCTCTGTCCAATGACATTACAGGCATGTAGACCGTCAAAGTCCTCAATCTCATTTTGGATATTAAGACCCATCGCCATATAATGCCAGTACACATCCTCATCCGCTTTCACATAAACCGGGCTATGCAATATCCGAGAAAGTGTAACATTATCCCAACTCTCTCTTTTCGGACCGTGAATACCCGCCTCCATTAACTTCTTTGCCAGGCTTCGCAAAGATACACCATCTTGTGCGTATGTTTCAAAGATCATCTTAACAACTTTGCTTTTTTCACAGTCCTCTACAAGCGTAGATACTTTGGTACCGGCGTCTCCTTGCATCTTACTCAACTGAAAACCATAGGGAGCGGGACCACCAGGCCACGCACCTGAAATAAAACGATGTATATAATTATCCCTTACTCTGTCTGCAGTTGTTTCCCGTTCTAACTGAGCAAAGGTTATTACGATATTCAGCATCGCCCTACCCATAGGGGACGATGTATCAAATTGCTCAGTCACAGATTGAAATTCAACACCATTTTTTTCGAGCAATTCCCAAAGCCTGCTGAAGTCTGCAATGGAGCGGCTGAATCTGTCAAGTCGATATACATAGATCTTCTTTACCTTCCCAGACTCAACCGCATCCATCAATTCTCGGAACGCAGGACGGTTTGTATTCTTGCCGGAGAAACCCTTGTCCTGAAATATGGTAACATCCTCTCCGGCATACTTCTTACAGTAATCAATCTGCCCTTCAATGGACAAACTATCCTTCTTATCGATACTTTGTCTCGCGTATATGGCATGCATTCTATGCACCTCCACGCTTACTGCGAAGAATCAGCACACACCTTCTGTGTATGAGATCACGTTTTTGTTTGTAGGATTTTTTATCTTTTGATATGTAGGTATTGGTTACAACCATACTGCCCACCTCCTTCATTTTAATAATATGTAAGTGTGATTGTAAAACATTACACATTATTGAGGTGTTATGTGTATTATTGCACATTATAATAGACTATTTTGATTTATTCAGAGTGTTCTTGATAAAACACAAAAGACCCCACTACAGAATCTCACAAAATACACAAAAATATTTTACATTTAAATATTTTCCTACATTTTAAATTTTTCTACACATTTTGTCGAAAGTGTGTTATAATGATTTGCGAGGTGATACTTATGCTAGAAGACGAAAACATCATGGATAGAATTGAACGAGTAAACAGAGGCGTCGCTTATCAGAACTACTTTAATTTTTTATCCCAATACATAGGGACCGGACATCCTCTTCTGAGTAATCCCAGAAAGTTTTTCTATGTTGTCAACCATAATCTTCGATGTCTTGGTTCGGGCATCGAAATCAATGTGAACGAATCGATATCCAGAAAAGAAATTAACCTTTTCAACGAAGAATACTTTCCGACCTGTCCTCTTGACGCCAATATCATCCAGGCACTTATCAAAACCTTATACGCTTATCTCTCGCAATTTTCTTCATCGCCCTATGAAAAGGCTCTTTTCAATTTTAAGTGGCAGTGTGGGTTACAATTATTACCATATTTTGATGAACTGAAAAATATTACTGTTATGAATCGAAAAATATATCTCATGTTCTGGGATGGATATGGTGCTTACTCCCCTTATTTGCTGACCGACGCCCTTATGCGAAAACTTGTTACCGACAACGGTGGGAAATACCTGGCCAGCCATAGTGCTAAAACTAAACTAGCCACTGCCGTCCTAGAACATTTTGCGTATGAGAACGTGACTATTGCAGACCCTCTTTCTGTCTCTTTTTCCGAGGGAAAACTCACATACATCCCCAGTATGGAGATGACAAAGTTTGATCCAAACGCCACCAAAAATCCATCCTATAGGCCCTACCTGAAGTTAGGTCTTGCACCTACTTCTTTTCCAACTAATAACTTGAAAAAAACTTTAACCGAAATGACAGGCAGCTCTTTAGAGGAATTAGATTCTATCTCAGAACTGGTTGCCAGACTGATGGTGCAAAGTCTACCCTCCAAATACTTATGGAATTTGTCCGGTATTGGCAAACGCAAATTTGCCAACCTGCTATCCCTCCTTTGTGATGCCAAAATCTCATCCAGCATCTATGAAACAAAAGGCAAGCATCTTTATCACGCTTTAAACCTTGATAGTGCCAATCATTCACTTCTTCAAATCAACCGCATCCCTGTTAGCAGAAAGCAGATATGCGAAACAAATCGTTCGACAATCAAGAAATTAATTCAGGGCACAAATATTCCTCAGATGGATGATCCTTTTATCTTGGATAAACAGGGATATCTCCCTCTAGTTGCTATCATCCAATCCGAACCTGATTCTGATGAGGTCTTCAAAAAAATCTCTGGCAGAACT
>CAZOSU010000272.1:0-4210 GCA_964582515.1 uncultured Acetatifactor sp.
GCCAAGGCTGCCGAGCTGATCGCGGAGGACAAGTATGACTTCTATGTGGTCTACAACGGCAACTACGACTCCGTCATGCACAAAAACGGCCCCGAAAGCGCCAGAACGCTGGGCGAACTGCGGATCAACGCCCACGCTTACGCCATGTTTGACGACCTGATCGGGCGGCACTGGAAGAGCCACCGGACGCTGATGGCCTTTGCCATGGATCACGGCTGTCATGAGATCGATGATGATCTTGGCTCCCACGGTCTGGATATGCCGGAGGATCTGAACATCGTCCACTTCTACAAGGCCAAGATCGGAGCGGATGTAAAATGAAACTGTTTCTAGTTCGGCATGGCCAGACCACTGCCAATCTCAATAAGATCTACGCCGGCCAGACAGATGTGCCTTTGACGGAACAGGGCCGGAAAGAAGCGGAATCCATACGTCCCATTTTAGAAAAATTCACCTTTGACCGTGTCTACAGCAGCGACCTGAGCCGGGCGGTGGATACCCAGCGTCTGGCGCTGCCGGGAACTGTCGCCATCCAGACACCTCTTTTGCGGGAATTTGATGTAGGCCGTCTTGTAGGCAGAACCTTCGCCGAAGTTTCTGCCCAAATCAGCGAAGAATTCCGCTGGAAACGGGACTATACCGTCTTCGGTGGCGAGAACGCCGAAATGGTAAGCGAGCGGCTGCGTCAGTTCCTATCCTCTCTGGAAGCGGATCCTTGCGACACCGCCATCGCCTTTGCCCACAACGGCGTCATGAACATGATGCTGCGCATCGTACTGGGCAACAATTTTAACTACGCCGCAGTCTACAGCCGCAACTGCGCCATCCATGTGCTCGAGTTCGACGGCACCCATTGGCGCCTTCTGGCATGGAACTATATGGGCCCAATTTAGCGCACCCAAAAGCCGCCATCCCCATGGCGGCTTTTTCCAGTTTTTTCTTGACATTTTATATTTTTTTGCTACACTTAAAGTAGCAAGAAATATCTTCGTCAATCGTCACCGTACGCCGCGAACAGGAGGTCATTATGAAAGAAAAGCTATCCAATCTGCTTACACAATACAAAATGCCCATCCGCATCACGCTGTGGACTTTGGTATCCATCCTTGTTTTGCTGGCTGTATTGACCTATGTTCCTGTCACCCGGTCACTGCGTTACGATATGCGCGGCTACATCGTCAGCCCCGACGGCGAGATCCTTGAGGAATTTGATTTCACCATCACCGGCAAGGATTACAATTTCATCATCGACCCGCCCGGCGGTTTGATTAGCTTTAGCGGCAATCGATTAGTCACTTTGGAAGAGGACGCGCTTATTCTCCAATTTGGATGGAACTTAGATTCCATCAACGAAGTATACAGCTTCGGACATTTGATCGGGCGAACAAATCTGAATAACCCTCGCTATACCATCGGTTCTATTGATTTTTACAACCAGAAGCTAAATCAACCTGATCATGAGCCCACCGCTTTGATCGATCTGGAAAGAGGTTCTTTCTGTATGTACGCGGAGCATTTGGCCGACAACGCTTTCATCGTGGGCAGCACGGATCCCGGTACCGACCCCAATGCGTTGATCAAGGCTTATATCCACGAATTCGGCAACCCCGCAAATGAGAAGACCCAGAAGATTGACTGGTCCATGACCGGCACAATGGTCTCCAGCAGCGGCGAAGTGCTACGCTCCTGCAATCTGTCCATTTCCGGTGACCTGACATTGGGCAAAAACGGCAAAGACCAGCTGGATCTTGATATCCGCTTCCCCAAGCTCTTTGAATATTGGTACGATGGACCCACCACCTACACCAGTCAAAGCAGGAAGTATTTTATCACGCCTTATCCCGTGTTCCCGCATTACGCCTACAACCGCGATACAGACGATCACACCACCTTCTCTGTTTTTGCCGTGTGTCCTGAAAAGGAGTACATGATCTTCCGCTGGGAAGACGGAAAGGATCAGTACCTGGTCGCTTCCACTGACCCCAATGTCCCCCCGCAGGAAATCCTCTCCTACTTTGAAACCTTCACGGAAAAATTCGTCATTGGCGATTGATCCATCCCTTTTCCAAAGAAACGGTGATATACCATCCCCTGCCGCCCCGTCACCAACGGGGCGGCATTTTTTATGCACTTTTTTCCTCGAAAGGTTGTCCTTTTGGGCTTTACAAAACAAGAGTCTGAACCATAAACTGTCATTATTCTTAATCGTTATCGTACAATTTGCACACAAATATTCTTGTTTTTTATTGACATATAGTCATATATGTGATATATTGATGATATTCATACTTTGGATAAGATCATTTCATAAAGGAGTTGATATTTCGTTCATTTTCTTCCTCTGTTAACAAATCAACGACTACCACACCTGAAAGGAGAAACAACATGTTCAAAAAATTCACTTCCCTGCTCCTCATTTTTGCCATGTTCGTTACCTCTTCACCTGTCTTAGCCGCTGGTAATACGCCTGCTAAGCCCACTGTAGAGGAAATACTGAATGAGTATCAGCAAAAAGCCTTTGAAGCCGAGTCTGCGGAAACTACAGACAATACAACAACATATTCTAACCGATCTGGCTCTAAGACGTTGGAACAAGAGACCGTTGACGCTCTTAATGCCGTCGGATATGAAGCATATAATGTAACCGCTTCCAATTATAATTCTTTGGAAACCAAATTAAAAACGGATTTTACAAGTATGGGCCTCGACCCAAACAGCTCCTACATCATTGCGATCAGCGGAGAAGATAGCGACAGCTCCAAAAATCCAAACACCAGAATCAGCCAGCTTCCCGGGCAGGACATAATTGATGATGGTGGTGGTTCCACTTTCTTTGAATATACATATGACAACACGACATATTTTATGCGGTATGTAACCGTAACGACGGCAGACAGATCTACATTGACTTGCCAACTTGGCTTTGGTGTTAATCGCTCCCAAAATACTTCCAAATGGGGAGATATTATGGATTCGGTTCTTTCCTACTCCACAGATACTTTAACAGGAGTACCAATCAGTACCATTGTTTCTCTATTGGTTCCTATTTTTGGTGACAATTTGCCTACTGTTCAAAGCTATAATGGTTTTTCATTTTCTGGCGCCACTACTTGGACTCTTCAGTTCATTGAGGTTTATGATCCTGATAACGAAGTATGGGTTTCATCGCAATGTTCAGAATACGCCATAACCACATGGCGGCCTGAACATTGGGTATATGACGCGTCCATACAAGACCACATTCCTTACACTGGAGAAACGACTACTTTCCGAACTGATTCCGAAGATTACAACAACACTGCATACCGCAAGCAGGCAGCAGCGGAATACTACAGCATTGGTTCGCGCCTGCTTGATTTTACCGGAGATATTGAAATTAGTCTAAAGAGTCTTCAAGGTAAATTGTTCTATATTGAAGATAACGGATACGTATATATGCAAACGCACTGGTTATATTACGATTATGATTTTTAGTGCTGTTTGTTGGGAGCTAATATTATGCGTGACAAAATTAAGTGGATCATCTTAGGCATCCTCGCTCTCATAGCGATCGTATTCGGCTGCCTTTACTTTATCCCTAAGACTACCCCCATCGACATTACCCTTAGTGCCGTGAAATATGAAAGTCGCCAAGCTGATGCCAACGAGCTCGGTATAGTGCAGATTCATATCCATGGCAACTTAATGGAATACCTGCTACGCCCTGACGAACTGGATCTCAAAATTGATGACTTTGATCATCTTTACGATATTCACCCATGGCAATCCCCCGAAGCCGACGGCACTTATCCAAATTTCAAAGTTGATTTGGATGGCGAGGGCTATCAATACGGTGTCATGCTTCAAGCCAGCAGCACAGTCACCGGAGAAGGCTCTGCCATAATCAATGTAGTATTTCGCAACGATTTTAAAAAATGGGAATTGTTTATAAACGACCACGTCCTCACAGATGAATCTGTCAAAGACGATCCTTCGTTGAATCTGGCCTATCGGGCAACGCTGGAGTGATCTGCACTCCTTTGATCTTCATGTCTCTTATAATCCATGTTACTGCGCCCCTAAACCACCGGGGCGCAGGTTTTTTATGCACTTTTTTCCTCGAAAGGTTGGGGATTGTGGCTTTACAAAACGGAATTAAAGTGGTATGATATACGGGACGAAATTTGAATACTTTAGGAGGTATTTCATTTTGGCAAGAAAATTTAAGACC
>CAZOSU010000273.1:0-4206 GCA_964582515.1 uncultured Acetatifactor sp.
CCATTGAAGAATTGACCGGACTTGCCGGAGTGGGACGTAAAACGGCCAATGTGATTCGGGGAAACATTTTTCATGAGCCCAGCGTGGTAGTGGATACCCATGTAAAGCGTATTTCCAGAAAGCTTGGACTTACCAAGGAAGAGGACCCGGTGAAGATTGAGTTTGATTTGATGAAGGAGCTGCCGGAAGACCACTGGATTCTATTTAATATCCACATCATCCGACTGGGAAGAACCATCTGCAAGGCGCCCACGCCCAAGTGCAGCGAGTGCTTTTTGCAGCACCTTTGCCCGGAATATACCAGGCTTGAGAAAGAAGCGGCTAAGAAAGCGAAGAAGAAATGACCACATCCTATGTTTGTGTGGATTTAGAGACCACGGGTCTCAATCCCAAATATGAAAAGATAATTGAAATCGGTGCGGTAAAGGTGGTGGAAGGAAAGATTACAGAGCGCTTTTCCACCTTTATAAATCCGGGAAGAAAGCTGGAGGAGCGTATCATCGAGCTGACAGGGATTTCTCAGGAGCAGGTGGAGAATGCCCCCTATATTGAGGAGGTTTTGCCGGAATTTCTGGAATTCTGCGGTGACTTTGCACTGCTGGGACACCGGATTTTGTTTGATTACTCTTTTTTGAAGAGGGCAGCGGTAAATCAAAGGCTGACCTTTGAGAAAAAGGGAGTGGATACCTTGCGGATAGCCAGAAGATTTCTCCCCGAGCTCCCCCATCGTACGTTGCCCTATCTGTGTGAATACTATGAGATTATTCACAGAGCACACCGGGCCTTATCCGATGCGGAGGCGACAAGTGAGCTGTATCAGATTATGCTGGAGAAGTTCTATGCAGAAGAGGAGGAATGCTTTATCCCCCAGACCCTGCATTATCAGGTAAAAAAAGAGACCCCCATTACGAAGTCTCAAAAAGAACGGTTATTAAGAATCCTAAGCCAGCATAAACTTACCTTAGAGATGGATATTGACAAGCTCACAAGGAATGAAGCCAGTCGCATTACAGATAAGATTCTTGCAAGGTATGGACGATAAGCTTGCCGGTCTTACTGCCTAAATCGGAGGCGGCACTGATAAGTCCCATGATTTTATCTGTGTTTCCCTCTGTTTTGTAAATATCAGCCAGCAGATAGTATGTATTGCTGACATCGCTGCCGATGGACACAGCATATTCTAAAAGGGTACATACCTCCTTGTGGTAGCCGTTATCATACAGTAGCTTTGCCCAACGCTGCAATGTGGTTACCAGAGTGGTATAGTTTTCATCGTATTCGGACAATGCCGTGATATTGGCGGTGCCGTAGGTCAGCTTCAAATCCGTGTTGGTAATACCGGTAAAGTTTACAATTTTCCTGGTGGATAATGTCTCCGCGATGGAAATATATTCCTGTATCTTTTCATTGTCAGCCATTACCTGCAAAGGGAACGTATCCAGAGGAATAGTTACATAATTCAGGTCATCTAAGGATTTTTTGCGTACATTATTGGCGGCAAGCTCCTTATCCCAGAAGCTTTGTTTCGCCTGCTGCGTTTCCTTTGTGTGCTTTTTCATAAGTCCGGACAGGATGGAACCAAAGATGATAAGACTTGCCAAAATAGGTAGTTTCATTTATAATATCCTTTCAGTATTAAAAAAATAAGTGTTGGAGGTATGAGTATGCTTAACTTTCATAATCGTAAAACTAAGAAAATTATTTCTGCAGTCATTATAGCTTTTTTAATTCTTGCTATGGTAATTCCAACCTTAGCATATTTGATTGTCTAATTCAAGACAGGGATTGAGTTAATGAGGAGATGAAGATGGGAAATGCTTTGAAAAAGGGCTTGCCGATTCTGGCGATGCTCTGCAGTTTTCTGTTTGTCTGTCTGCCCGTGCAGGCCAAGGAAGTTGTATATATTAAGGATGGAATTTATGTTTCTGACATACATGTGGGCGGGATGACAGTGGAAGAAGCCACAAAAACGGTGGAAGAATATGTAGAATCCTTACAGTCACTGGAATTTACCCTGCAGGTAGCAGAGGCCGGAGAATGCGTTGTGACCGGGCAGCAGCTGGGGCTTTCCTGGGAAAATACAGATATAATCCGGGATGCGGCAGCCGTAGGGCAGGAAGGAACCATTATCCAGCGTTATAAGCTGATGAAGGACCTTCAGTACAACAATCTTCGTTATGAGCTGGAATTTAATCTGGATGTGGAGGCAGTCAGCCTTTTGGTGGAGGATTGCACAAAATATGACAGAGATGCTGTAAATATGTCCTTAAAGAGAGAGGACGGAGAGTTTGTTATTGTAGAGGGGCAGACCGGCTATAAGCTGGATGTGGAGAAGTCCATTGATGAGGTGATTACCTATGTTACGGAAGGCTGGAATCAGCAGGCGGGAGTCATCCCCCTTGTAGTGGAAGAGGCCTTACCCAAGGGAACGCCGGAGGAGCTTGCGCTGGTTCAGGATGAGCTGGCTTCTTGTACTACCTCCTTTAAGTCCTCTAATGAGTCCAGAAGTGCGAACGTGACCAATGGATGTAACTTGATTGACGGAACCCTGCTCTACCCCGGAGAGGAATTCTCTACTTACGACGCCGTAGCGCCGTTTACTGAGAAAAATGGGTATTATATGGCTGGCTCCTACGTAAACGGTAAGGTGGTAGATAGTCTGGGTGGCGGAATTTGTCAGGTGTCTACGACTCTTTACGATGCTGCACTTTTTGCAGAGCTGGAGATTACCCAGCGCTACAATCATTCCATGGTGGTAAGCTATGTGGATCCTTCCGCAGATGCCGCGATTGCGGAATCCTCAGGAAAAGACTTTAAATTTGTAAATAATACGGAAGCGCCTATCTATATTGAGGGCGTGATTAAAGATAAGAAGATTACATTCACGATTTATGGTAAGGAGACCAGACCGGAAAATCGTAAAATAAGCTTTGAGAGTGAAATTTTAGAGACCATTCCCGCAGGTCCCGAGGAGATTTATGTTGATGCGGGTCAGCCCATCGGCTATGTGGCAAAGCAGAGTGCCCATATAGGTTATAAGGCGCGGCTTTGGAAGGTAGTTACAGTGGATGGAGAAGAAGTATCCAGAGAACAGGTAAACAGTAGCTCTTACAAAATGTCACCGAGACAGGCTACTTTTGGCGTTGCCACTGCGGACCCGAATGCGTATAATGAGATTATGGCAGCAATCGGGACAGGCAGCATCGACCATACTGTCAATGTGATGAACATGCTGCTCACAGTACCTGTATCTCCGCAGGGCTCGGAGAATGCTTCAGAGTAAAAAGGGTTGTGTATTCATGAGATTTGGCAAGGTGTCCGACAGCGTTTTAAAGCGTTCTGTATTAAAAAATATCAAAAAGCGAAGAAATGAAATGGTAATTGGCGCAGGATTAGGGGAAGACTGCGCCATTTTTTCATTAGCTCAGGATGCGAAGCTTTCTACTTGTACCTCACAGGCGGCAGCCGGTGGGGAAGAGGATGTTGGCAGATTATTGCAAAAGGTAATAAATAATTTAGCCTGCAGCGGTGCAGTGCCCATGGGTGTGATGTTGAGCATCACTTTGCCGGAGAATGCCAGGGAAATCCGTATCAAGGAAATTATGGCAGGTGCAGAGATGGCGGCAGCCCGGGCCAATATGCAGATTATGGGTGGTCATACCACGGTAAGTCCGTATGTGACCAAAACCATGGTATCTGTTACCGGCTATGGGCAGATTACCGGAGAAGCCCTGACAACCAGGGGGATTAAGCCGGGAATGGATATTGTGGTCAGCAAATGGATTGGTCTGGAGGGCACAGCGCTTCTTGCCAGGCAGGCTGAAAGCGAGCTGAAAAAGCGGTATCCTGCGTATATGATTGACGAAGCCATCTGCTTTGAGCAGTGCCTGTCAATTTTACCGGAGGCCGCTGTCGCCGCATCGTCCGGCACGAGACATATGCATGATGCTTCCGAGGGTGGTATCTTTGCTGCACTCTGGGAGCTTGCAGAAAGCTCTGGTGTTGGACTGGAAATAGAGCTCCGCCGACTTCCTATCAGACAGGAAACGGTGGAGGTGTGCGAATTCCTTGGTGTGAATCCTTACGAGCTTCTTTCCGGCGGCAGCCTTCTGATGGTTACTGAGGATGGAAACGGTCTGGCAGAGAAGCTTCTGGATGCAGGAATTAATGCCGTGGTAGTGGGCAGAACCACAAACAATAACGATA
>CAZOSU010000274.1:0-4147 GCA_964582515.1 uncultured Acetatifactor sp.
GTCTAAAAATAAGGTGCCCCATTTTTTAAATGTCCTTGACAAGGGGTACGGATTACACATACTATCACCTTCCTTCTCTCATATCTACAAAATCTCCCGAAACGACATTTTCCCCCTTTTTTTGGTCAAAAATGAGGTTTGTTTTTTAAACAGTATTCCTTATAATGTAAAGTGGAGGCGCAATATGACGATTATTATTTCCTGTGCAATTACAATTCTTTTAGAGTTTTTTATTACCTGCTATTACTGTCTAAAGGTTTTTAAAGCCAAATACAGCCACACTGCTTTTTTCTGCTGTGCGGCCGCTTTGTATGTTCTTTTATTTGGTATCACCCTACAGGAATCGGTTACCGCAAATTTAATCTCTTTTTTGCTGGTAAACTGGCTCTTGATAGGCAGCTTCTTTCGGATAGAATGGTATTCTGCACTGTTTCACGCTTTCTTACTAACCGTTGTCATGGCTACTACTGAGGTACTAATTACTCTCCTTGTGCCCAATCAAGTATACCAGTTCTATGACAACGCCTCTGTATGGGGACTTAGCTTTATTATTTTCGCAAGTAAGCTTTTATTTTTTTTAATTATCCGTTTCTTTTCCGTACTGATATGCTCCCGTCAACAAAAATCACTTACCTTAAAGGAAACTGTTTCGCTTTGTCTTATTCCGGCATGCTCCATCCTTATGAGCATCACGCTGACTATAGTAGCTTATACTTCAAACCTACCTAGGCACATAAATATCATAGTCAGTTTAAGTCTTTTTTGTGTTCTGATTATTAATGTGGTTGTCGGCGAATACTACAGCTACTCGCAAAAGCGTCACCATGAGCTTACGTCGCTACAGCTCCAGGTACAAAAGGAAAATGCCGCGTTGGAATATTATCAGCTGCTTCTAAAGCAGGAGGAGGATAAAAGTATTTTGATACATGATATCAAAAAGCACCTTCATTCCATTTCTTCCCTTGTAGCACAGCAGTCCTCACAACTGGCATCCGATTACATCACGCAGCTCCTGCAATCCTCTGCCTTACAAAGCAGCGTCCGTGTCTGTAACCACGATACTATAAATGCCATCTTCAGCCGCTACGAGAGCATGTGTAAGGAGCGACAAATCCGGTTGGAAACTGATATCCGAAATAATACACTGACGTTTATGAATGATAACGATATTACTGCTCTACTATGTAATCTGTTGGATAATGCCATAGATGCTACACGCACTTACCCGGGTGGCTTCATCTCCTGTACAATTCAAAAGCGTGAGCATACACCATATGTACTTATTACCATGGAAAATTCCTGTCGTAATGCTCCCATTTCCTCCGGAGATACGTTTTTATCCCACAAAAAAGACTCTGGTTTCCACGGATTTGGTTTAAAAAGTATCGAGCGAATCGCACAGAAATATGGTGGTCATGCCAAATTCTATTATTGTGAAGAGGACCATACCTTTCACAGCATTATAACCGTACACTCTGATAAAGCATGTGTAGCCCGGTAAAGGAGCCCTTATGAAAATTGCAATATGTGATGATGATAAGATAATAACAGACCAATTAGAAAAATATATTTTGGATTATTTTAAGAAGAGCAGGCTCCCGGCCTGCCCCATAGATATCTATGCCTCCGGCGAAGCGCTTCTTGCTGCGCCGGATACTTATGACATGATTTTTTTGGACATTGAAATGCCCGGCTTAAGTGGTATATTCGTTGGTCAGGAGCTCAAAAGAAAAAATCCTGACCTAATCATATTTATCGTAACATCCTTTGCAGAGTATCTGGACGATGCCATGCGTTTTCATGTCTTTCGCTATTTGTCCAAGCCCATTGATAAGGACAGACTTTACCGCAATTTCCGTGATGCACTGGCTCTGTATAACAACCTCACACAGAAAACCGGTATCGAAATGAAGCAGGGCTTAAAAACGGTGTTTTCCCATGAAATTATATGCGTCGAGGCAAAGGAGCAGCATGTATTTGTCCATACCACTCTGGGTAGCTTTGAAACTATCAAAAAGATGAATTATTGGGAAAAAACACTTCCCGAAAACTGCTTTTTCCAAACTCATCGCAGCTTTATTGTAAATATGCAGCATGTCACGGAATTTGACCATGAGCTGGTATATCTGTATCACGGTGAAATGACTGCATATTTAACCCGAAGAAAGTACACGCAGTTTAAGGATAAATATCTCCTGTTTTTAGAAGGGAGCAGTAACTAAAGCTCCCTATCTCTCAAACCCCAAATACCTGCTGCCCTGGAAGGTCAGTCGTCCATAATCTCCCTCTACCAGCATACCGTACTCCTGGCCGCTGACCCGCAGCTCCATGCGGTCGCCGGTCTCCACCTGGAAGGTAACGTAATATGAAGTGCTGGTACTGCTTATATTATTTTGACCATGATGATGGGATACGTTGGTACGCTTGGAAACGACTACCGCATCCACGATAAGTCTTGGCGAATTGTTATTTTTACTCCATGTGCTGATTCCTTTTACAAAAACAAAAATGAACATGCCGATTACCAGCAAAAACACGATGGAAAACATCCCATTAAACATAAAAAACCTCATACCCATAATACCTCTCCCTCATTAGAAAAATGTCTTAATCATTTCTGGAGCACTTCTCCGCATCAATGGCAAGCACCAGCATCAGTGCGCCCAACGCATCCTGCGGATTCTTCACATCGATGGTGTAGGTATCCGTCCAGTTAAAGAGCTCCTTGGTGACCGTAGCCACACAATGGCCGCTACTATCCACAATCCGGTAGTCCCACTCCCAGAAGTCGCCCTCTACATGCCAGCCGTTATAGTCGATATCAAAGGCCGGCTTAAAGAAGGTAAACTCCTTGCTGATGCAACCCATGTACCGGTCCCCAAAGTAAATCTCAAACTTTGGAAGAAAAGTAAACAGCCTCTCCTGAATCATACCCACTTCATTGTCCTGAGCATCATAAATCTTCATACAATGCCCCCAGGAAAGCTGCCCCTTCACCGTATACAAGGTATCGCCGCTCTCGTCATAAATATCGTAGCTGTCAAACCAAGAAAAAAATCTCTGCTTAAATAATAGTTTCATATGTCCCCCGCCTTTCATAAAAGCTGTTTTGTTATATGAACATTATATCGCGCTACCGTGTTAAAATATATCCTACAAAACTGCACATTATAGGGCTTTTCGTGCAGTATAAGCACAGCAGACTGAGGTTTTAGAGACCATGGGCCTACATTATCTCCGCATTATAATGTGCTCTCTCCCCGCCGATAAATTTCGCACGGGTGCGGGCGCAGGTTAAGTGGGCAGCTCCAATCTGGGATGCGGTGATGCGCATAGGTACTGCTACATCGCGCAGGTGCATGCCGATGAAGGTATCACCGATATCCATTCCTGCATTTGCCTTTACATGCTCTACTGCCACAGGGCTTTCAAAATGCGCATAGGCCGCGGTTGCAAAGCTGCCGCCTGCCTTAGGCTGGGGAACTACATTGCACAGCTCGTAGCCATAAGCTTTTGCTGCCTTCTTTTCTAAGATAAGGGCACGGTTTAAGTGCTCACAGCACTGTGCTACCAGATACACCTTTGCCTCCTGGGCAGCCTTGTAGATTCCTTCAAATACTGCCGTTGCAAGCTCCGGCTGGGAATCAGTGCCGATAACGGAGCCGGCGATTTCACTGGTAGAGCAGCCTACCACGAATAAATCTCCTTCCTCTACCTTTGCCTTCTCTAAAATCTCCTTTGCTGCCTCGTAGGCATCCTTTGCAAGCTTTTCAATCATATTTTCCATAATGAACTCCTTCCGTCCCCGATGGTATGTATCTTTCCACTTTGGGGCACGCTCTCGCTAAATTTCACACGTAGCGGATGCTAAGCTCGAAAAAAACTCGCTAAGCACCGACGTGCTCAAATTACCCCTAAGTGGAAAGATACATACCACCGGGGACTCACTTATCGATATAAATATTTATGCAATACACTTAATCTCGCCGGGCTTTACTTCCACAAAGCCCTCCCCCACCGATACCCACACGCTGAGTGCGGTGGGATTTTTCATGAATTTACCGTCTGCGGAAAATTCCTGGCTGCGGCACGCGGTCACATACTCGCAGATTTCAATATTGGTAGCATACCATATATCATCCTTGCC
>CAZOSU010000275.1:0-4130 GCA_964582515.1 uncultured Acetatifactor sp.
ATGATTGGTAAAGGCCCCTCTGCAAAATCCGTCCGACTGGATTTACCCAAGTTTACCCTTGTTGGAGCCACCACCAGAGCAGGACTTCTCACCGCACCTCTCAGAGACCGTTTCGGAATGGTGCATCATCTGGAATTTTACTCCATAGAGGAGCTGAAGCAGATTATCATTCATTCCGCAAAGGTGTTGCATGTGGAGATTGAGGAAAAGGGTGCCATAGAGCTGGCCAGAAGAAGCCGCGGTACACCACGTCTGGCCAACCGTATATTAAAGCGTGTCCGTGATTTTGCCCAGGTAAAATACGATGGTGTGATTACAGAAGAGGTGGCAAATGTTGCACTGGATTTAATGGATGTGGATAAACTCGGCCTGGACCATATCGACAGACATATGTTACTCACCATGATTGAGAAGTTCAAGGGTGGTCCCGTGGGACTGGATACCTTGGCAGCCGCTATCGGAGAGGATTCCGGTACCATTGAGGATGTTTATGAACCCTATTTAATAAAAAATGGACTAATCAACCGTACCCCCAGAGGAAGAGTTGTTACAGAGCATGCTTATAAGCATTTAGGACTTGAAGCTTTTTCGTAAATCAAGTATAATTGACCTGTACAAATACTGAGTATAAGGGGTGGGATTATGTCTTCTAAAACAGATACAGAAGTAATCATCGGTGGCAAAGTGTTTACCTTAAGTGGCTATGAGAGTGAAGATTATCTTCAGAAGGTTGCCTCTTATATTAATTCTAAGATGCATGAGTATGGGAAGGTGGAATCTTTTCGCAGACAGTCCACGGATGCCCAGAGTGTTCTTTTGCAGCTGAATATCGCTGATGACTATTTTAAGGCGAAGAAGCAGATAGATATTCTGGAGGAGGAGCTGAAGCGTAAGGAGAAGGAGCTTTATGATATAAAGCATGACCTTATTTCTTCCCAGATTAAGATGGAAGCATTATCCAAAACCAATGCAGAATTACAGGCGAAATTAAAGGAAAAATAAGTGGGAGCTGCCATTTTGGCAGCTTCTTTTGCGATTTTTCCATGTCGGGCCAATATTAACAGTGAGGTTATAGGATGAAAAAATATCAGGTAGAATTACTTGCTCCTGCAGGAAATATGGAAGCATTTAAAGGTGCTATATATGCGGGAGCGGATGCGGTCTATTTAGGTGGCGACAAGTATGGGGCCAGAGCATATGCAGACAATTTCCACACGCAGGAGCTGGTGGATTGTATTCGTTATGCTCATTTATTCGGCAGAAAGGTCTATCTGACTGTAAATACGCTTATGAAGGAAGAGGAGCTGTCAGAGCTTTACGATTATATTAAACCCTTTTATGAAGCAGGTCTGGATGCAGTCATTGTACAGGATTTGGGCGCCTTCCAAGTGATAAAACGTCATTTTCCGGAAATGGAGCTGCATGCCAGTACCCAGATGACTATTACCGGTGCGAACGGTACTGCTTTATTAAAAGAGATGGGCGCAACCAGAGTGGTTCCGGCCAGAGAAATGTCCCTGGAGGAAGTAAAGCATATGAAGGAGGAAACCGGTCTGGAAATGGAATGCTTTATCCATGGAGCTATGTGTTATTGCTATTCCGGACAGTGTCTTTTCAGCAGTATTTTAGGCGGCAGAAGTGGTAACAGAGGCCGTTGTGCCCAGCCCTGCCGTCTTCCTTATTCTACAAAAAATACCGGGAAAGAATGTTATCCTTTAAGTCTTAAGGATATGTGCACCATTGAACATATTGATAAGCTGATGGAGGCCGGGATAGATTCCTTTAAGATTGAAGGCCGTATGAAAAAAGCGGAATATGCCGCCGGTGTAACCGCTATTTATCGTAAATACATGGATATGAAGGAGAGGTATCCGGATAAGCCCCTTTCTTTTGCTGCAAAGGATATGGAACAGCTGGCAAAGCTTTATATCCGCAGTGAGAGACAGGACGGCTACTACTATAAGCAAAATGGAAAAGATATGATAACACTGAATTCTCCGGCTTACAGCGGCAGTGATGATGCCTTGCTTGCTCAGATTCGTGAAAAATATCTGGGAAAAGAGCTTTCCCATAAGGTTACTATACTGGCTTCCTTTTTTGAAGGCTGTGAAGCAACCCTTACCATGAGCATGGGAGATATTTCTGTAACTGTTTGTGGTGATATTGTGGAGAAAGCCCAGAAAAATCCCATGACGGAGGATGCCTTTTTAAAGCAGCTTAAGAAATTGGGCGGCACATTTTTAGTGGCAGAGTCCATAGAGATTATGACGGATTATCAATCCTTTTACAGTATTAAGTCATTAAATGAGCTGCGACGGGCAGCTGTTTTACAGCTTCAGGACGAGATTATTAAAAGCTATGGGTTATCTGCCGCAAGAGCTTGTAAGGAAAAAGAACAAGCACCTAAGTTCTTCGCTGCTTCTGATGATAATGGTGGCTATAGTATCTTAATTACTACCAAAGAACAGCTCCGGGCTGTCATTTCTTTCCAGAAAGAAACCTCGCTTCCTGTCAGGCGTATATATTTGGAAAGCGAACTTCATATGTTGGCAGAAGAACTCACAAAGGAAGTAGAAGTACCGGTCTATATTGCTTTGCCGTATGTTATGCGTAAAAAAGACGAGCATAGAATAGAAGCTATTTTAACACAAGCTGCTTTTCAAAATGTGTGTGGCTTTCTGATTCGTAATATGGAAGAATACTACTTTCTACAAAAAAGAGAATATCACGGAAAGATAATTGCGGACGCCGGTGTGTATGTATGGAACAGGGAAACCTATGCATTTTGGCAGGAAAGATATGTGGATGTCACCTGTCCGCTGGAGCTTAACGGCAAAGAGTGGAAGCAGGTATTTGACGGCGGACGGGTTGAGAAGCTTTTGTATGGCCATATCCCAATGATGATTACTGCAAATTGTGTTTCCAAAACCTTGGACAAATGTCATCATGACGGTCAGCTGCATGCCATAACCTTAAAAGACCGCTATCAGAAGGAATTTATTGTCAGTTGCAGATGTAGCTACTGCTACAATATAATTTTTAACAGTGTTCCCCATTCCCTTCACACGGATATTCATGGAAGATTAAATGATACCATCAAAAGAATTTCTTTTACGGTGGAAAGCGGAGCACAGTGTAGTAAAATTCTTTATTTCTGGGAAAACCTGGAAAGTGGAAATACCGTCTCTTTACCCTATGAGGAGTATACCACGGGACATGAAAAGCGTGGTGTGGAATAAATGGAAAGAAGGTCCTTTTAAATATGCAGGAATATATTACAACAGTATCCAGATATCTGTTGCCTTTGTGCATGGGCTTTTATGCCTTTGAGTGTTTCTCCATACTGCTTAGCAAAAGGGAATCCGACCGAAGCTTTTTGTATATAAGGCAGAATTTCTGGATGTTTGCTGTTCAGTTTATTTCATTTGTGAATCTGGCTTTGGTCAGCAGGGATGAGCAATATATTTACATGTATGTATTAATACAGCTTTTTCTGTTGGCCATAGTGTTGATTCCCGTTTTAATCTATAAAAAAATTAACAGACTGCTGCTCAACAACATGGCTATGCTCATGGGCATCGGTCTTGTAATGCTATGCAGACTTTCTCCGGCTAAGGCCCAGAGACAATTCGTTATTATGGTTATAGCAGTGGTTGTCTCCATGTTTGTACCGCTTATAATAGAGAAGGGAAAGCTTCTTCCTAAGCTTACCTGGCTGTATGCTACGGTAGGTCTTTTACTGCTAAGCAGTGTACTTTTTCTTTCGGAATCCACATTAGGTGCAAAGATTTCTTTTACCATTAACGGAATTACCTTTCAACCCTCGGAATTTGTAAAGATTCTTTTTATCTTTTTTGTTGGTGGTGCTTTGTGGGAAAAGCATGACTTAAAAAGAGTTTGTGTTACTACATTGGTTGCTGCATTGCATGTACTTGTGCTGGTCTGCTCCACGGATTTAGGCGGCGCACTGATTTTCTTTGTGGCTTATCTTGCCATGCTTTTTGTAGCTACAAACAATTTCTTATATCTGCTTGCCGGTGCTGTGGCGGGAAGCGGTGCAGCAGTGGTTGCCTATCATGTCTTTGACCATATTAAGGTACGTGTATTGGCTTGGCAGGACCCATGGAGCT
>CAZOSU010000276.1:0-4126 GCA_964582515.1 uncultured Acetatifactor sp.
AAAAATGATACATCAATATAAATTAGGCGGCTACAATATCGTGCTGGACGTCTGCTCCGGCTCCGTTCACGTGGTGGATGAGGTGGCCTACGACATTATCGGGATGTTTGAGGATAATGATAAAGACACGATATTAAAGAATGTGGCGGAGAAATACGCAGGTCGTGAGGATATTACCGCCCGGGATTTGGAGGAGTGCTATGCCCAGGTGGTGGGCCTTCGTGACAGCGGGAAGCTTTTTGCACCGGATACCTTCGAGGCGATGGCAGGTACCTTAAAGGAGAAGACCTCCGGCGTGGTAAAGGCACTTTGTCTTCATGTTGCCCATACCTGTAATTTGAATTGTGAATACTGCTTTGCCAGTCAGGGCAAGTATTCCGGGGACAGAGCAGTGATGAGCTTTGAAGTGGGCAAGCAGGCCTTTGATTATCTGATTGCCAATTCCGGCACCCGAAGAAACCTGGAGGTGGACTTCTTCGGTGGGGAACCGCTGATGAATTTTGAGGTGGTAAAGCAGCTGGTGGCTTATGCCCGCAGCATTGAGAAGGAGCACAATAAAAATTTCCGTTTTACCCTTACCACCAATGGTATTTTGATTGATGATGATGTGATTGAATTTGCCAATAAAGAGTGTAGTAACGTGGTGCTTAGTCTGGATGGCCGTAAGGAAATCCATGACCGCTATCGTGTGGATTATGCCGGAAACGGAAGCTGGGAGCGCATTGTACCTAAGTTCCAGAAGCTGGTGGAGGCAAGAGAGGGCAAGAACTACTACATGCGTGGTACCTTTACCCATGCCAATCCGGACTTTTTAAAGGACATCCAGCAGATGCTGGACCTTGGCTTTACCGAGCTTAGTATGGAGCCTGTTGTGTGTGCACCGGGTGAGCCTTCGGAGCTGACGCAGGAAGATTTACCCATCGTCATGGAGCAGTATGAGAAGCTGGCAGAGCTGATGCTAAAGAGGGAGAAGGAAGGAAATCCCTTTACCTTCTACCACTATATGATTGATTTAACCGGCGGTCCATGTATCTACAAGCGTATTTCCGGTTGTGGCTCCGGAACGGAGTACATGGCGGTGACGCCTTGGGGGGATTTGTACCCTTGTCATCAGTTTGTAGGTGATGAGAAGTTTAAGCTGGGCAATATCTGGGACGGCGTAACCAATACGGAGATTCAGGGCCAGTTTGCAAGCTGTAATGTATATGCTCATCCGGAATGTAAGAACTGCTGGGCGAGACTTTACTGCTCCGGCGGTTGTGCGGCCAATGCATACCATTCCACCGGCTCCATTACCGGCGTATATGAGTATGGCTGTACCTTATTCCGCAAGAGAATGGAATGTGCGATTATGCTGGCGATTGCAAAGGCATTGGAAGATTAATATGAATACACCGATTTGTGATTTTGTAAAGGAATATAAGGAGAGCGAGGCGCTGAGACTGCACATGCCCGGACACAAGGGCAGCAGCTTTCTTGGCGCAGAGGCTCTGGATATTACGGAAATAGAAGGGGCGGACAGTCTGTACGAGGCCGCCGGTATTATCAGGGAAAGTGAGGAGAATGCCGGCAGTCTTTTTGGCTGTGCGACCCTTTTTTCGACGGAGGGCTCCTCCCAGTGCATTCGTGCCATGCTCTATCTGGCTATGCTTCATGGGAAGAAGGTGGGGAGAGCACCACTTATTCTCGCAGCAGGAAACGTGCACAAGACCTTTTTGAGTGGGGCAGCACTTCTGGATTTGGCTGTGGAGTGGATGTATCCCCGGGAGCAGGAATCCTATTTATCCTGTAAGCTGGATGGACCACTTGTGGAAGAATATTTGGTGAATATGCAGGAGAAACCGGCAGCAGTGTATCTGACCAGCCCGGATTATCTGGGAAACGTGGCACCTATCAGGGAAATTGCGGAGGTGTGCCACAGGTATGATGTGCTTCTTCTGGTGGATAATGCCCATGGGGCGTATCTGAAGTTTTTGAAGGAGTCTCTGCACCCCTGCGATTTAGGGGCGGATATGTGCTGTGATTCTGCACATAAGACATTGCCGGTGCTGACTGGGGGAGCGTATCTGCATCTGGGAGACAGATTGCCGGAGTATTTGAAGGAACAGGCGAAAAACGCCCTGGGACTCTTTGGCTCCACCAGTCCGTCGTACCTGATTTTGCAGTCTCTGGATAGGGCAAACGCTTATCTGGCGGATGGGTACTGTGACAGTCTGCAGGAGTATGTTTGTAAAGTCGGGAGATGTAAGACGTCACTGATAGCCCATGGATATGTACTTGCAGGGGAGGAGCCACTGAAAATAACCATTTGCGCCAAGGCTTACGGATATGAGGGAACGGAGCTTGCTGCCCTTCTTTTAAAGGAAAATATCGTCTGTGAGTTTGCAGACCCGGATTTTATCGTGTTTATGGTGACGCCCGAGACCGGAGAAGCGGGAATGTCGTTGCTTTTGGGAGCGTTGCTTCGTATACCTCGGAGGAATGAAGTGCGAAACAGTACACCTGCCTTTGTGAAGTGTGAAAGGGTGATGGGAATCCGGGAGGCAATGTTTTCTTTGAGCAAGGAGATACCGATAGAGGAAGCGGAGGGTAGAATTCTGGCAACAGCCTCTGTGGGGTGCCCTCCGGCAGTACCAGTTGTGATGTGTGGACAGAGGATTTCCGGGGGAGCTGTAGAGATTTTCAAGTATTATGGGATCGAAAGGTGCCGGGTGGTTGAGTAATCCATGGGAATTATTCAGGATGGGGTACAGGGAAGATAAAGCCTTATAAAAACCCTGTTTGGCTCATTTTTGGAAGGGAAAATATCCTTAATTGGGGCGAAAAGGGTACTGATAGAAAGACCGATTTGTGACACCCCGAAAAAAAGAAAAATCGGGGTCTGGGAGTAGGATGAAGCTACAGGTACCCGTTTAGCAGAAAAAAAGACTGATATTCGGACGAAAATGGGGCTAGGCGGGGTATGGCAGAAAGATTTTTTGTAAAGACCCTGATACAGAAAAGTTTATATGCAATAAGTCAAGAAAACCTGGAATTGTTTTGATATAGTGATATTAAAAAGAAAGAGGTATCACACATGACAAGTATTTATTTTGTAAGACACGCCCAGCCCAATCATGCATGGGAAAATGACAGGACACGCCCTTTATCGGAGGAAGGAGCTGAGGATAGTGAAAGGGTAGTGGAAGCACTTAGGGATATCAGGCTTGATTATGCGATTTGCAGTCCCTATCATAGAAGCATGGATACTATAGAGAACTGTGCCGAGGCGCACAATTTACAGATTCACACCGATGAGCGTCTGCGAGAGCGGGAGAAAGGGCCGGGTGGAAATACGTTGGCTTTGATTGAGAAACGGTGGAGTGCTTTCGATTATCATGAAGAAGGCGGCGAGTCACTTAGAATGGTGCAGGAGCGTAATGTGCAAGCGTTAAAGGAAATTCTGAAAGAACATCCTAATGAAAACATTTTATGGGGAACTCATGGCACTGCGCTAAGTACCATATTGAATTATTTTGATAGTTCCTACAATTTTCAGAGCTTTATGAGAATCATTGATTTCATGCCTTATATTATCCGACTGGATTTTGAGGGCCTGGGGCTTGTAGGGAAAGAGTGAGCTGTGTTAAGGAGAATTAGCGATGAAGATAAAATGTGTTTGGGAACACAATGGGGCTGATACCTTGCTGTATTCCAGTAATTTCATAGGAGCCTTTACTAGAGGCGCGTCAAAGGAGATTGCACTAAGTAAAATGCAGAGCGAAGTAGAAGCGTATCTGCGCTGGAAAAATGAAGCGTTGGGGGAGCTTTCTGAAGTTTGTATTGAGCAGGAAAAGGCATCCGCTATAGATGTCTGTGATGCGGACAGTGATGTGATTTTTGAAGAGGAAAAGAAGCCTCTGACCATGGAGGAGTATCAGGAGCTGAAGGCTTTGGCACTGAAATCTGCACAGGATTTTTTGACGTTGTATGAGTCCATACCGGATAAGCACACAAGTAGCCTGGAGCCGAAGAAGACCTTTCTGGGGATGAAGCCACGCACTGCAGAAGAGATGTATGTGCATACCAGAAGTGTGAACAGCTACTATTTCGGAGAAATCGATGTAGAAGCGGACAATGAAGGAAC
>CAZOSU010000277.1:0-4089 GCA_964582515.1 uncultured Acetatifactor sp.
TACAATGATTTCATGGCGATGTGTATCGATATTGCACAAAGTCACCATGAGAACTGGGACGGAAGCGGTTATCCGGAAGGACTCAAGGGGGAAGAGATTCCTCTGTCCGCGCAGATAGTAGCGATTATGAGTGCTTACTGTGCACTTACAGAAATACGTTCCTACAGAGATCCTTTCTCTAAGGAACAGGCACTGGAGATTATTGATAAAGATGCCGGTAAGAAATTCAATCCGGAAATTTGCGTAATCTGTAGGAAGATTGCGAGACAGCTGCAGTAGCCGGATAAAGAGGTTGCAATGACAGAAGAGGAATTTTATCGGATTCATACGTTTTTAAAGTCCCGCTATGGGATTGATATGAGTCGTAAAAAGGAAATCATAAAGGGACGCCTTGAAAATTATGTGAGAAACAACGGATATAAGGATTATCATACTTATATGAATGCCCTTGAGGCGGACAAAAGCGGCACCATGGACAAGAAGCTGGTGGATTTACTTACCACAAACCACACCTATTTTATGCGGGAATCGGAGCATTTTGATTATCTGCGGAAGGTGGTTTTCCCTTACCTTAGGAAAAAGGAGGAGCGTAGTAAGGATTTGCGTATCTGGTGCGGTGCGGCCTCCACCGGGGAGGAGCCCTATACACTGGCCATGCTTTTGACGGATTATCTGGGATTGGAAAAGGATGAGTGGGATATGCAGATTCTTGCCACGGATATTTCCACAGAGGTATTGTCCCATGCCATGGAGGGAGTGTATACAAAGGAGCAGACACAGCCCTTGCCGGAACATTTCAGACGCAGGTTTTTCAGGGAGCTGCCCGATGGTGAACACGTAAGGGTGACAGAGGAGCTGAGAAAGGAAGTACTGTATCGTAAGTTTAATCTGATGGACCCCTTTCCCTTTCGCAGGAAGCTTCATGTGATTTTCCTTCGGAATGTAATGATATATTTTGATGATAAGACAAAGAAAGAATTGATTCAAAAGGTATATGATGCCTTAGAACCGGGCGGTTACCTTTTTGTAGGACGTACAGAGACCGTAGATCGAAACGTAGCTGCGTTTGAAATGGTGCAGGCGTCTGTTTTTCGGAAACGGGAGGTTTAAAAGTTGCGGCAGATAAGAGTTTTAGTTGTGGAAGATTCCATGGTTTTCCGGGAACTGTTGGTACAGGCCCTGAATAAGGACCCTGCCATCACCGTTGTGGCTACAGCAAAGGATCCCTTTGAAGCAAGGGATGCTATTTTGACCTATAAGCCGGATGTGATGACATTGGACATAGAGCTCCCTAAGATGTCCGGGCTGGAGTTTTTAAAGAAGCTGATGCCACAGTATCCACTTCCGGTGGTTGTAATCAGCTCATTAAGTGATAAGGTATTTGACGCCATGAATGCGGGAGCCGTAGATTTTGTGGCAAAGCCGCAGATGACAGAGAAGCAGCAGCTTTCTGTTTTGCTGAATAATGAATTACCCATTAAGATAAAAATTGCTTCCACGGCAAAAATCGGGCATATTAAAAGCTCGCTGGCTACTTCTGTCAGTAGAAATGCGGTGGTTAAAAAAGAAGGTGTATCAGTGGTAGCCATCGGTGCTTCTACAGGCGGCACGGAAGCGATTACCACGGTGCTGAAGGAATTCGGTCCGGATATTCCGGGAACCGTCATTGTACAGCATATGCCGGCAGGATTTACGGAAATGTTTGCAAACCGTCTCAATGATGTGTGCAGAGTGGCAGTAAAGGAAGCAAAAAACGGCGACAAAATTGTACCGGGGCAGGTACTGATTGCGCCGGGTGGTGATGCACATATGCGCATAAAGCGTGTGGGCGAGGAGCTGCAGGTGGAGCTTAAAAAGGCTCCAAAGGTAAACGGACACTGTCCGTCGGTGGATGTGCTGTTTGATTCCGTGGCTTCTGTGGTTGCGGATAGTGCGATTGGTATTATTTTGACAGGCATGGGCGGAGATGGCTCCAGCGGACTTCTTTCCATGCGAAAGGCCGGTGCAGTAACCATCGGGCAGGATGAGAGTACCTGTGTGGTGTATGGTATGCCGAAGGTGGCCTACGAAATAGGCGCCGTACAGTATCAGGATAAGCTGACGGATATCGCTAAGAGAACCTATTCCGTTTTAGGGAAATTAAAATAGTATAATAAGGACAGGAGGATAATATATGAGGATTCTATTAGCAGAAGACGATTTTGTTACAAGAAAGTTTATGACAAATTTTCTATCCAAGTATGGAGAATGTGACGTAACCGTAGACGGCATGGAGGCTGTAGATGCATTCATGATGGCACTGGAAGAGGGAGAGCCTTATGATTTAGTGTGTCTGGATATCATGATGCCGGTAATGGATGGGTACCAGGCACTGGTGGGTATCCGTAATCTGGAAAAGGAAAGAAATATTCCGCCGGAGAAGGCAGCAAAGGTAATCATGGCAACGGCGCTGAATGAGGAGAAAAATGTGAAGATGGCCTTTGACCTTGGGTGTACCGTTTATTCCGGCAAGCCCATTGATCAGGACCGCTTTGAACAGGCGATGAGAAAACTGGGACTTATTTAGCAACCACAGCAGACAGGCGGGGAAAGGAGCAGTAAATGGCCGAAGAGTTTAATACAGAGAGCATGCTGGACATGTATCTCTTTGAAAACACACAGTTACTCGAGCGGCTTCAGGAAATTGTTTTGGAGCAGAAGGATGAGGAGTGCTTTGATGAAGACAGCATCAATGAAATCTTCCGTTCCATGCATACCATCAAGGGGTCTTCGGGTATTATGATGTTTGATGAGATTACCACAGTATCTCACAAGCTGGAAGACGTATTCTTCTACCTGAGGGAGTCTCATCCGGACAATGTGCCGCATATTACGCTGGTAGAGTACGTTCTGGAAGTATCCGATTTCATTATGGGGGAAATGGAGAAATTGCAGAACGGGGAAGCTGCGGATGGCAACAGTGCGGATTTAGTATCGAGAATTGATGATTTCCTGAAAACCATTAAGGGTGAAGAGAAGGGAAGCAAGAAGAAGGAAGAGAAGGCTAAAGAGCCGGAGCCGGCAGCACCCATGCAGTTTTATATTGCGCCCATGGCTACGGCGGCAAGTCATTTTTATAAGATTTATATAACCTTTACACCCGGTACGGATTTGGTCAATATTCATGCGTACAAAATCGTATTTGGATTAAAGGATATAGCAGAGGATTTGCTCCATTATCCTGAGGATATTATCTCGGATGAGAATAGTGCCCAGGAAATTCTGGATAATGGCTTTAAACTGCTTTTACAGTCCCAGAGCAGCGAGGAGGAAATCCGTAAATTAATCGGCATCGGCTATGATGTGCAGAAGGTGGATATTTACGAGTGCTCTGCTATGGAATATCAGCAGGGCTTTGAGTCCATCGGCAGTGAGATTCGTATTGATTTGGAATCCAGCGTGGAAGAAATCCGGGAGAGGACCAAGGAAGCGGAGAAGGCCAAGGAAGAGGCAAAGCCCATCGCTCCCGGTGATTTCGTTATTCAGGCGAAAGAACCCGGTAAAGTGAAGAAGCTGGCCAAGGATAAGCCTAAGAAGGTGGAAAAGACCAGCTATATCAGCGTGGATGTTGCTAAAATGGATATGCTGATGGATTTAATCGGAGAGCTTGTAATTTCAGAATCCGTAGTACTGCAGAATCCGGATTTAAAGGTTCCGGGACTTAAGCTGGATAACTTTAATAAAGCGGCCCAGCAGATGGCAAAGATTTCCACCGATTTGCAGAACGTCATCATGGCCATGCGAATGGTACCGCTGACAAATACCTTCCAGAAAATGAACCGTATCGTATTCGATGTGTCCAGAAAGCTGGGAAAAGACATTGATTTTGAGATGGTTGGTGACACCACCGAGGTGGATAAAAATATTATAGAACATATTTCCGACCCACTCATGCATATGGTGCGAAATGCAGTAGACCATGGTATTGAGTCAAAGGAAGACCGTGTGAAGGCCGGAAAGCCGGAGAGAGGTACGGTTACCCTTTCAGCGAAAACGGACTCCGGTAAAGGATGGATTGTGGTACCGGACAATGGGGCGGGCTTCAATCGG
>CAZOSU010000278.1:0-4071 GCA_964582515.1 uncultured Acetatifactor sp.
CAGGGCGTGGCAGTAACGGTGTTCTTTGAGGAAGGAACGACGGATGAGAGGATGGAGGAAGTGGGCAGGCTGATTGCCGGCAGAGCCGAGGTTTCCGATATTCATTTTGTAACTGACGAGCAGGCCTGGGAGGATTATCAGGAGGAATTTTTCGGAGAGCATATCGAGGAGTTCAAGGCAGGATATCCTACCAATCCGCTAGAGGGCTACGATAATTATCAGGTATATCTCAGCGATGTGTCCAGGCAAGGAGATTTGATTACCTTTATCGAATCCATTGAGAGTGTGAAGTGGGTACGTCAGGAAGCCGGAGTGGCAGAGACGCTGAGTGGCTTTAATCTGCTTCTTAGCTATGTTTCGATGGGTATTATCGGTATCTTGCTGGCCGTGTCCGTGTTTCTTATCAGCAATACGGTAACTATCGGTATTTCAGTCCGCAAGGAAGAGATTAACATTATGAAATATATTGGGGCAACCGACTTTTTTGTAAGAGCCCCTTTTGTTATCGAGGGAATTATCATCGGTCTGATTGGAGCAGCCATTCCTACTTTAGTGATTTACAATATGTATAGTGTTGTGCTGGAATATGTACTTACGAATTTTGAAATGCTGAGCCAGCTTTTGAATTTCCTCTCCGTAACAGAGCTTTTTGAGTTCTTACTACCGGTATCTCTGGTGGTGGGTGTAGGTATCGGATTTATCGGAAGCTATTCCACTGTAAGAAAGCATTTGCATGTATAACGGAGGAGTGACAGAGACATTGAAAAGATTGGCTATGACACTGACCTGCCTGATGCTGGTATGCAGTATTACACTTACGGCAAGTGCCGCAAAGCTGTCGGATATTACTTCAGAAAGCATTGAGAAAATGGAAGGGCAGATTTCCGATGCAAATGATGAGAAAGAGGAGCTGGAGGATTCGCTGAAGACAGTGAAAAATCTGGTGAGCCAGCTCAAAAAGGAGAAGAAGGATTTAGATGCGTATATCACAGAGCTGGATGGAAATTTGGTGGTGATTGAAGAGCAGATTGATGACCTGATTGCGCAGATTACGCTGAAGGAAGAGGAGATTCTTGCTACGCAGGAGCTTCTGGCACAGGCTAAGGAAGTGGAAGCAAATCAGCATGAAGCAATGGATACACGCATAAGATTAATGTATATGCAGGGTGAAAAGCATTATCTGGAAATGCTGTTAACTGCTAAAAGCTTTGCAGATTTCTTAAATCGTGCGGTGTATGTAAATGCGTTAGCTGCCTATGACCAGAAGCAGCTGGAGCAGCTGATACAGACCAGGCAGTATGTGGAGCTTTGTGAAGAGCAGCTTCGTCTGCAAAAGGAGATTCTGGACCAGACCAAGCTGGCGGTAGAAGAAGAGCAGGAGGCTCTGCAGACGCTGATTGCCCAGAAGCAGGAAGAGATTTTAAAGTACGAGGCCAGCATCAGCACGAAAGAGGATAGTATTGAAGAATACGAGGCCATGATAGAGGCTCAGGATGAGTTGATTAAGCAGTTAGAGCAGGCTGTTTTGGATGAGAAGAAGAAAATTCTTGCCCAGAACGGCACGGTTCTTATTTATGATGGCGGGCAGTTTAAATTTCCGCTGGCATCCTATACCAGAATTTCAGATGATTATGGGTGGAGAATTCATCCCATCTTAAATACACAGCAATTCCATAACGGAGTGGATTTTGCAGCACCTAAGGGAACCGCAATTTATGCGGCGTATGATGGAGAAGTGGTTGCGGCTACCTATAGCGCAACTATGGGAAATTACGTGATGATTAACCACGGAGATGGTCTGTATACGATTTATATGCATGCCTCTGCGCTGTATTGCTCAAAGGGAGACATCGTCGTCCGTGGAGAAACTATTGCAGCGGTTGGAACAACCGGACGTTCCACCGGTAACCATCTGCATTTTTCCGTACGTAAGGATGGACAATATGTATCTCCTTGGGAATATCTGAAGGAATAGTAGTGAATCGTTCCGGCAATCTAAGTATAGGAGCTGACTTATAATTATGGAAAATAAAAAAAGAAAAGGGTCGGGGTATTTCCTGGCCGGACTGGCAACCGGTGTGTTTGCTATATTAATGCTGGTAGCTTTTATCTATCTGGGTATTTCTGTGCAAAGATATGTGGAAGCCATGCAGAATAAAGCCGATAACGGACAAGATACGCAGGAAAGCAGTCAGGAGCTGGTAGATTCAGAATTAACCTCCAAGCTGGTGGCACTGGAATCGATTATTGAAAAATATTATTACCAGGATGATGTCAGTAAGGAGGATTTGGAGACCGGAATTTATCGGGGACTTTTAGATGCGGTGGGAGATCCTTACACGGTATACTATACACCGGAGGAAATTCAGGAGCTTTATCAGCAGACCGAAGGTATTTATTATGGTATCGGTGCATATGTGGCGCTGGATGAAACCACGAATCGTACGAAAATTGTATCGCCCATCCCGGGGACACCGGCAGAAGAGGCGGGACTTCGTTCGGATGATATTCTGTATGAGGTGGATGGTGTGGATACCTACAATATGGACATCAACAGCGTGGTTGCCCTGATTAAGGGAGAAGAGGGAACAAGGGTGAGTCTGACCATTTACCGGGAAGGTGAGCCGGATTTCCTTTATATTGATGTGGAACGACGTAAGGTGGAAGCTCCTACGGTAGAGTTTGAGATGCTGGAAGATGGTATGGCGTATATCCGGATTACCGAATTTGACGAGGTAACCGTTGACCAGTTTGCGGAGGCTTTGGCAGAAGCAAGAGCATCGGAGATGGAGGGGCTTATCCTTGATGTGCGCGCCAATCCGGGCGGAAGTCTGGATGCGGTAGTGAGCATTTGTCAGATGCTTCTTCCGGAGGGCAGAATCGTATATACGGAGGATAAGTATGGACAGGTGAATGAGTATACCTGTGACGGCAAAAAGGAATTTGATAAACCGCTTGTGCTTTTGATTGACGGTAATTCTGCCAGCGCATCAGAGATTTTGGCCGGCGCGATACAGGATTATGAAATCGGAACATTGGTAGGAACCACCACCTTTGGAAAGGGTATCGTGCAGCAGGTTGTCAATTTGCGGGATGGCTCTGCGGTGAAGATAACTGTCAGCAGCTATTTTACGCCGGACGGACGCAATATTCATGGAACCGGTATTGAGCCTGATGTAGAAGTGATTTTTGACGGGGAACGCTACTATAGTGACGAAGCCTTCGATAATCAGTTGGATAAGGCCAAGGAAGTATTAAGAGAATTGATGGAAAAGAATACGTAGAGAATATTTATGAAAGTAATTGCTCATATACACACGGATTTTCCGGAAAAGTTCGGAATTCCCAGACAGAGCTCTTTGGTAAAGGAGCTTACCGGAAGAATCGTGTTTGAACCGGAGTATCGCAGTCCGGATGGAATTAAGGGACTGGATGGCTTTAATTATATATGGCTTCTCTGGCAGTTTCAGGTGCCGCCAAGCGATAAGTTTGTGGCTACGGTGACGCCACCCAGACTTGGGGGGAAAAAGCACATGGGAGTCTTCGCTACAAGGTCTCCTTTCCGTCCCAACAATATTGGCCTCTCGTCCGTGCATCTGGACAGGATAGAGCTTACAGAGAATGGACCGGTGCTTCATGTATCGGGCGTGGACCTTAGGGACAATACTCCTATTTATGATATTAAGCCCTATCTTCCCTACAGCGATTGCCATCCGGATGCCAAGGAGGGATTTGTGGCAGATACCAAGGAGTATGCTTTGGAGGTGGATTTTCCGCCGGAGCTTCTGGCAAAATACCCAAAGGAGAAGCGGCAGGCCATTATCGAGGTGCTGAGGCAGGATCCGCGTCCTTCTTATCACAGTGACCCGGATAGAAAATATGGTGTTTCTTTCGCCGGGTGGGATGTGCACTTTACGGTGGTGGAGAATAAACTGACGGTTTTTGAGGTTGTGAAATTGTAATTAGTACATTGAGCCCGGCATAAGAGTCCATAAAGAATCTTATGCCGGGCTTTTTAAGAGAAAGGTATGGGAAATATCATGGAGCAGAAATATGTAATGGCACTTGACC
>CAZOSU010000279.1:0-4065 GCA_964582515.1 uncultured Acetatifactor sp.
CAACAGGTCGGCGTCCTTCCCAGCTGCTGCGCCATAGCTTCTACATAGCCCTTTGCCTTTGCAATATAATAATACTGTTTTTCCGTTTCCTCTGTGGGCACTAAACCATTTACATCGTACTTTTCTAATTCAATATTCTGAAACATCTTTATTCTCTTTCTAAACTAAACGAATTTACCTACTAAGCTCACTAAAAGCTTTGTAATTTTCTCCATGGATTGTACTACAACATACTCATACTTTCCATGGTAATTTTCTCCACCGGTACATATATTCGGACAGGGCAGTCCCATAAAGGAAAGCCGTGCACCATCCGTACCGCCGCGAATCGGCGTGATGAGCGGGGTAATTCCCTGCTCTTTCATACTCTCCACCGCTCTGTCAATCAGGTACATATGCTGCTCAATGATTTCCCGCATATTGTAGTAGGAATCCTTCATATCCACCACAATGGTTCCTTCCCCGTATTTCTTATTTAAAAACTCTCCTACCGCAAGAAACATTTCTTTTTTTTCTTCAAAAAGCACCCTGTCGTGGTCGCGGATAATATAATCCATGGTGGTCTCCTCCACATTACCACGGATGCCATCCAAATGGAAAAAGCCCTCATACATCTCCGTATACATGGGATTGGAGAAGGTTGGTAATAAGCTTTGGAACTCCTGGGCAATCAAAATAGAATTCTTCATCTTTCCCTTGGCACTGCCGGGATGCACATTTCTTCCATGGACATGTACCTTAGCACCAGCTGCATTGAAATTCTCATACTCCAGCTCGCCAAGTCCCCCACCATCTACAGTATAGGCATACCTTGCTCCGAAAAGTGATACATCAAACCCATCGGTACCCTCCCCGATTTCCTCATCCGGAGTAAAGGCAATACGGATTTTACCATGCTTAATGTCATCATTTGTAAGCAAAATCTCTGCCAAAGTCATAATCTCTGCAATTCCCGCTTTATCATCCGCCCCAAGAAGGGTAGTTCCGTCAGTCACAATCAAATCCTGCCCCACATACTTTATGATTTCCGGGAAGTCAGACACCTTCAATACTACATTTAATGCCTCGTTCAGCACAATATCCTGCCCATTGTAATTCTCCACAATACGTGGCTTTACATCCGTGCCGGACATAGCCGGGGAAGTATCCATATGTGCGATAAGTCCCAGTACCTCCGCCTCTTCACAGCCCTTTGATGCAGGAATGGTTGCATACACATAGCATTTTTCCTTATCGTAGGTAATCTCCCCGGCACCCATTTCCTTAAGCTGCATGGTAAGAAGCTCTGCAAGCCTGTGTTGCTTGTCTGTACTGGGATGTGTCCCTGTCTCCTCACTGGAGCAGGTATCTATTTTTACATATTCTAAAAATCTATCAATTACGTTCATATCGTCCTCAATTCCATCTATCCACGAACCTGACCGTTTCCGCGCACCTGATATTTATAGCTGGTTAGCTCCTTTAATCCCATAGGTCCCCTTGCATGGAGCTTCTGGGTACTGATACCAATCTCTGCTCCAAAGCCAAACTCAAAGCCATCCGTATATCTGGTAGACGCATTCACATACACACAGGCAGCATCCACACCATTTAAGAATTTCTCTGCGGTCTCTTCGTTATGGGTAATAATCGCCTCCGAATGCTTGGTATTATATTTATTTATGTGGGCAATGGCCTCTTCTACGCTGTCCACAGTCTTCATGGAGAGGATATAATCCAGATATTCCTTACCGTAATCCTCCTCGGTAGCAGGGATAACGGAAATTACCTCCTGCACCCTCTCGTCCCCACGAATTTCCACATCCCTGGTATCCAGGGCCTTCTTTAGCTTTGGCAGCAGCGCTTCCCTGATGTCGTTATGCACAACCAGGGATTCACAGGCGTTACATACCCCGATTCGCTGTGTCTTAGCATTCATGATAATATCAACAGCCATAGCAAGGTCCGCTTCTTTATCCACATAAATATGGCAATTACCGGTGCCGGTTTCGATGACGGGAATGGTACTGTTTTCCACCACCGCACGGATAAGTCCTGCTCCGCCGCGAGGAATGAGTACATCCACATATTCCTTCATTTTCATAAACTGTGCAGTTACCGCACGGTCGGTATCTGTGATAAGAGAAATGGCGTCCTGCGTAATTCCCTGCTTTTCCAGCTCCTCTCTAATCACCTTGGTAATAGCAATATTTGACTGCAGTGCATCACTGCCGCCCTTTAAAATCACTGCATTGCCTGTCTTGAAGCAAAGACCGAAGGCATCTGCAGTAACATTGGGTCTGGATTCATAAATGATACCGATAACCCCCATGGGCACACGCACCTTCTCAATATGTAAACCATTTGGTCTGTCAAAAGCCTCCAGACACTCTCCCACAGGGTCCGGAAGGGCTGCAATCTGGTTGAGTCCCTCCGCCATGGCAGCAATACGCTCTCCTGTAAGGCGCAAACGGTCCAGAAGTCCGGGATGCATTCCTGCAGCCTCTCCGTATTTAATATCCACTTCATTTGCCAGCAGAATTTCTTCCTCATGGGCAACCAGCGCATCTGCAATGGCACATAGTGCCTTGTTTTTGACTTCTGTAGTCAAGCCTTGCATTTCATATTTTGCTGCTGCGGCTTTCTGTCCTAAAACTACTAAATCCATATTTCCTTCCCTTCTCCTAACCGGTAATCACCTGATAGGGTTTAATATCTGTTTCCTCCGCCGGAATTTCCTCCACCATCTGACAGGCAAAACCGATGCCGATGGTAAAATTTCGCAAATCCTCTTTATCTGCCAAATACTTATCGTAAAAGCCCTTTCCATAACCGATACGATTACGAAAAGGATCAAAGGCTGCACCGGGCATAAGCATAAGAACCCTCTCTCCCTTGGTAAGACGCTCTTTTTCCTCATACCTCTCCGACTTTCCTGTGGGCTCTAAAATCCCTTTATATCCTTCCCTCAGCTCTGCCAAAGAGTAAATACGGTAAAAGTGCATCACCTCGCCTTCTACCTTGGGCACATACACCTTTTTCTCTTTTTTGAGAGCTTCCAGTATTATTTCTGTGGTATCCATTTCGCTTCCATAGGATACAAAGCTGAGCAAATGCTCTGCCTGATAAAACCACTGGTGTCCGATAATCCTATCCGCCACCTTAAGGGAAGCAATTTTTCGCATTTCCCCGCTCAGGGCATCTCGTAAAGCAAGAGCTTCCCTGCGAATCTCTTTCTTAGTTTTCATTCTTTTTCTTTGCAACCATTTCACCTAAATTGGTGATGCTTCCATCGGCTTCCTTAATATCAATATTGTTCAGCTGCCCACGTAAATTGGCACGTACATTGGCTACATAGGCCTGACGAAGCTCTGCCTGCTCCTTCTTTTCTTCTTCGCTTAGTCCTTCCGGTGTCTTGGACTTGTGATAAAGCTGGTTAATTCGGGCAATCATATCTGTTAAATTCATTTTTATTCTCCTATTTATGAAGACCGGTCACAAATTCCTGTACCTTAAATTCTTCATTTTTATTTGCAACAAACAAGGTTCCCACATCCTTACCGTTTAAAATGCGATGAAGGATACCGATATCAACACTATTGGCAATAATCATATCCGCACCGATGTTTGTGGCAATTTGGGCCGCAATCATCTTGGTATTCATTCCTCCGGTACCCACGCCGCTTCCGGTTGATGCCTTACCCATATTCATTAATTCCTCGGTAAGCTCCTGTACCTGAGGAATAAACTGTGCATTAGGATTGGTACGAGGGTCATCGGTATACAGACCATCGATGTCGGACAAAAGAATCAACAAATCCGCATCCACCAATGCCGCTACCACCGCAGAAAGAGTATCGTTATCACCAATGACAATTTCATCCGTAGCTACCGTATCATTCTCGTTTACGATGGGAATTACCCCCATCTTTAATAGCTCTGAAAAGGTATTATGGGCATTAAATCGACTAAGGTCATCGGCAATGGTATACTTTGTCATCAGAATCTGCGCTGCCACCTGGTTGTATTCTGCGAAAATCTTCTGATAGGTCATCATCAGCCTGGCCTGGCCTATGGCCGCACATG
>CAZOSU010000280.1:0-4052 GCA_964582515.1 uncultured Acetatifactor sp.
GGATGGAGCAGCAATCTAAGAAAATCTAAAATCTCTTCATACGCACCCAAAACAGAGCATATCCCATCCCCCAGCAAAGACCCGGTGCACGAATTATCCCATACGACAAAGCAAGGCGATGTGGCTAAGGAGGTACGAGAGATGAAATATGATTTTACCACGGTGATAGACCGTAGGGGTATGGACAGTATTGCGGCGGATGTGATTCCTGTGAAGGGAGCGAAGGTGAGAGAGGGGCTTATGCCCATTCCTATGTGGGTTGCGGATATGGGCTTTGCCACGGCGCCTGCAGTGACTAAGGCTATCGAAAAGAGATTGGCACATCCGGTATTTGGGTATTTTCCGGCATCGGAGGAGTATTATGGCTCCATCATAGACTGGCAGGAGAGGCGCAATGGGGTGGAAGGTCTAGAGAAGGAGTATATCGGTTACGAAAATGGTGTGCTGGGCTGCGTGACCTCTGCACTCAATGCCTTCACCGCCCCAGGAGAGGCTGTGCTGGTGCATGCACCCTGCTATGTGGGGTTTTTACATGTGCTGGAGGATTTGGGACGGAGGATTATTTTCAGTAATTTGAAGCGTGACCATGAGGGAAGCTGGCGCATGGACTATGAGGACATGGATGCTAAAATGAAGGAACACAATATCCATTTTGCTATTTTCTGCTCGCCCCACAATCCATCGGGCCGTGTATGGGAAAAGGAAGAAATTGAAAAAGCGATGGAGGTATACAAAGCCAACGATGCCATCGTCGTTTCTGACGAAATCTGGTCGGATTTGATATTGCCGGGGCAGGAGCATATTCCTACCCAGAGTATTTCAGAGGATGCTAAGAAGCGTACCATAGCAGTATATGCGCCCTCCAAGACCTTTAATCTGGCAGGACTGGTTGGCTCCTACCATATCATTTATGATAAATATCTGCGGGATAAGGTAAATCGCCAAGGCGCCATCACTCATTACAATTCCATGAACGTGCTGTCCATGCATGCACTAACCGGTGCCTATAGTCCGGAGGGTGAAGAGTGGCTGGAGGAGCTACGCACCGTCCTTGCAGACAATATCAGCTATGCATACGACTTCATCTGTAAAAACTTTGAAGGAATATCCGTAGCAAAGCCTCAGGGAACCTACATGCTTTATCTGGATTGCAGCCAATGGCTGAAACGCTTCGGATTTACTCTAAACGACCTGCTTCTTGCCGGCGCATCCGTAGGTGTTATCTGGCAGGATGGCAGAGACTTCGGCATGGACAATACCATCCGCATGAACCTTGCGACACCTCACAGCCAGGTGGTGGAAGCCCTTGAACGCCTAAAGAAATTTGTGTTCTGCTAGTGCATAAAACAGGCATCCCCGCCCGGGGATGCCTGTATCTATACCATAGACCGGCAGTATGCCACGAACTCTTCGCCGGGAATGGGCTTGGAGAAGTAATAGCCCTGGCAGTAGTCCACGCCCAGAGAGATAACCTTGTCCAGCTGCGCTTTGGTTTCTACACCTTCGATAAGCACCTTGAAATTCATATCCTTTAACATGCGGACGGTACAGGAAAGTATCGTCTGCGCATTTTCGTTGGTGTCTGCATTCCAGAGGATACTCTTGTCCAGCTTGATGATGTCGAATTCCATATCGAACATGTAGCTGAAATTGGAGTAGCCGGTGCCATAATCGTCCATGGAGAAGGTGAAGCCCTCCTCCTTTAATCGCCGCATGGTATCTAAAAAGATGTCCGGGCTGTGCACAGCTACTGACTCGGTAATTTCCAGATTGAAACGGATGGGAGTCAGGTCGTACTCCTGTAAAATCTTTTTGAAGGTTTCCGGAAGACCCGTATACATACATTGTACGGTGGAAAGGTTTACTTCAATATATTCGATGCCATATTTTGAAAGATTATTTTTTTGGTAAAATTCACATGCCTTACGGAATACCACTTCGCCGACCTTTACGATAAGTCCATTGTTCTCTGCAATGGGGATGAACTCGTCCGGCGGAATCATGCCCAGCTCATCATCAAAGAGACGTACCAGTGCCTCTGCGGAGTTTACACGGCCCATTTCCTTATTCCAGATGGGCTGATAATATACCTGGAAGGAATGATTGTCCAAAGCCTTTTGGATGGCATTGGCTACCTCGCTGCTGCGTTGCAGCTTTTTCAGCTCCTTGCCACGCATGATGATTTCATCGCCCAAGGCCTTGTTGCTGTCCACGACCGCAAGCAGTGCTTCCAGAGAGTCTGCCGTCTCCGGGATATCAATGATGGAAATATGTACGCGAAGATCCAGCTCATACTCATTGTGAGGCCATGGAGTATCAAATTTTTCTTTGATTTGTTCTGCAATTTCAGCGATTTCTTCATGAGAGATACAGTACAGGGAGAGACAGAAATTGTCCTTCTCGCAATCATATACCACACCATTTCTTGTGAAGGAGCGCATCCACTGTGCAATAGTATAACGAACCTCATTCATGGCCAGAATGCCGAGTACATTCTGATAATTGTTGATATTGGTCAGCTTTACGGAAATAACACTGTAGTCAATTTTAGATTTGATGTAAATATCATTGTCTTCCAAAAATGCCCGACGGTTGTATACCTTGGAAATACCGTTATAAATGTCTGCCTCGTTTTCCAGAGTGAACATTACACCCAGGAAGGAAAGTGACTGTACAAACATTTCAATCAATATGGTGGGGAAAAACATCTGGAGGACTACGGAGCCAATGCCACCCAAAGCAAAGACAACCAGGGCAGTCAGCTTGTCCTTAGGGATGGATTTTCCCTTGGTAACCACATAATATAATGCAATACATATATATAGAAAGGCACTGACATAGAGATAAGGCATAGCCGGGCCGTGGGTGTACATATCGTTCTGGTCATAATAGAATACCCAGCGGAAGATAGGATTCAGCAGGAGGGCAATCAGAGTAATCAGATACGGCATGGAGATAAGTGCAAAAAAACGCTTATTTTTGGTAATATATACGCCTGTGGTGGTCAAAATATAAAGGCATAAAAGCAGTGCCTGCATATTGTGGGTTGCAAGATAAAGGAAATTCAATATATCCCTGCAAAGCACCGAAGTATTCTGAGGGGAAGAAATAGCAATGGAACTAAAGATGTCAAAAAGACAGGAAATCCAGCCGTTTAGCACCACGACGAAAAACATCATGTGTGACGGCTTCTTAATGCCCTTGCGTGATAGGGTAAAATACAGCAATATTAATAATACGAGAGTGGCAGCCACGTCGTAGTGTATGTTGTAAAGCATCATAACCTCCATAGTAGTACGAATTTACTATTTCCAGTATACACTACTTTTAATAAGAAGAGAACAGAAAAACAATAAAAATACTTTTTATATATAAGAAAATATCTTATAATTCCAGATATGACATTAGAAGAATTTTTAACCACCTATCAAATTACATTGAGTGAGCAACAAAGCAAGGCGGCAGGAGCTGTGGAGGGACCGGTACTTCTGCTGGCAGTGCCGGGAAGTGGAAAGACCACGGTGCTGGTAACAAGGCTTGGTTACATGATATATGGGCTTGGGATTGCTCCGGAAAATATACTGACAGTGACCTATACGGTGGCGGCGACCAAGGATATGGCGGCACGATTTACCGGCATGTTTGGGGAGGAATATGCAGAGCGGCTGGAGTTCCGTACCATCAATGGTATCTGCGCCCGGATTATTCAGTACTGCGGGAGCTGTCTGGGCAAAACTGCCTACCAGCTGGTGACGGATGAAAAGCTCCTTTCGGATATTCTCATCGGGATTTATAGGGATGTGGTGGGGGAGTACCCTACGGAAGGTGATATTAAGACAGTGCGCACCCGCATCACCTATGCTAAGAATATGATGCTTTCGCAAAGTGAGCTTCGGGAGCTTGATGAGGAAGGCATACCTTATGCAGAGTTGTATCTGCGCTATTGTGCGGAGCTGAAAGCAAAAGGCTGGATGGATATGATGACCAGATGGTGTATGCATATCGTCTGCTTATGGCTATTCCGGAGGCTTTGGAGCATTTTCGGGAGAGAT
>CAZOSU010000281.1:0-4051 GCA_964582515.1 uncultured Acetatifactor sp.
AGAAAATGGCTTTAAAAAGGAAGAATCTGCCAAGCAGCTCATTGATGAGCTGACTGGGGAGAAGGCGGCTGTAGCCTCCATAGAAAAGAATATTTCCAAGAAAAAGGCTCCTCTTTTGTTTAACCTTGCAGAGTTGCAGGCGGAGTGTGCAAAGCTTTTTAAGATAAGCCCGGACCAGACTCTGCAGATTGCCCAGGATTTATATGAGCGGAAGCTGACCACCTACCCCAGAACGGATGCCCGTGTGTTATCTACGGCAGTAGCAAAGGAAATACGGAAGAACTTATATAAATTAAATGATTATGAGCCTACACGGAAATTTGTGCAGAAGATTCTGGATAGTCATTTGTATAGCGGTTTGGAGAGAACGCAGTACACCGATGATTCCAAGATTACGGACCACTATGCCATTATCCCCACAGGCCAGACAAGCGGCATTTCCGGCCTGTCCCAGCTCCATGTGGATGTATTTAATCTGATTTGCAGACGTTTTTTAAGCATATTTTATCCACCGGCGGAGTATATGACAGTGAAGCTGGTAGTGGATGTGAAAGAGGAACAGTTTTTCACATCCTCCAAGGTGCTGAAAACCAAGGGATATATGGAAATCAGTGGTGTACCGAAAAGTAATGACCCTGAAGAAGAGAGCGAAAGCGCAAAGCAGCGCCTTTTAGAGCTGGCAGATGTACTGAAGCAGGGCGATGAGCTTTTGGTGGATTCCTTCCATATCAGAGAGGGTAAGACCTCTCCACCCAAGCGCTATACCTCCGGTACCATCATTCTGGCCATGGAGAATGCGGGGAATCTGATTGAGGATGAGGAGCTTCGTGCGCAGATTAAGAATACGGGTATCGGTACCAGCGCAACACGTGCAGAGATTATCAAAAAGCTGATAAAAATCGGTTATCTGAATCTGAACAATAAAACGCAGGTACTTTCACCGGAGAATCTGGGAGAGATGATTTTCGAGGTGGTAAATATGTCCGTACCTTCTTTGTTAAATCCTAAGATGACCGCATCCTGGGAGAAAGGGCTGGAGGGTATTGTAAACGGTAGTGTGGTGATGGAGCAGTACCGTAAAAAGCTGGAGGACTATATCCGCAGCGAGACGCAGGCTATGATTGACAGTGACCTGACGGATAATATTGCCCGGCAGATTAATCGCTTTACCGGTAAGGGCTCTAAAGGGATTGCCACCAGAAAGCCCCTGGGGCTCCCCTGTCCTGTATGCGGCGGCGAGTTGAATACCACATCCTTTGGCTATGGTTGCAGTAATTTCTTTAATAAAGAGAATGGTTGTAAATTTGGTGTGGGAAATATCGCCGGCGTGGTGCTTTCCGAGGAGGATTTTAAGGAACTGATTACCACAGGAAAAACGAAGCTCATTGATGGATTTGTGTCCAAGAATAAGAAAAAATTCTCAGCTTCCCTGGCACTTAAGAAAGATGAGGAAGGTAAGGTAAACGTGGCTTTTGACACTTTTCAGAGTGAGCCGGAGGTGGTGGAGGGTGTAAAATGCCCCGCCTGCGGTGACGCACTTTTGGTAAAGTCTTTTGGCTATGGCTGCGCAGGCTTTAATCCGGAGAATGAGCAAAGCTGTAAATTTGCCATCGGTAAAATTGCCAATAAGGATTTAAACCAGATGCAGGTGAAGGAGCTTTTGCTAAACGGAAAAACCCAGACCATCAGAGGCTTTAAGTCAAAGAACGGCAAGAAGTTTGATGCCTGTCTGGTGCTTGAAAAGGAAGAGGGACAGCTTCCCAGAATTGTTTTTGATTTTGAGGAAGTGGAAGCGAAGGTGGTAAAGGATGTAAAATGTCCGCAATGTGGCGGAGAAATTGCCAAAAACAGCTTCGGCTATGGCTGCCTGAATTATAAAAAAGATGACCCGGAGAGCTGTAAGTTTTCCATCGGAAGGATTTCAGCAAAGGATTTGACGGAGGCGCAGGTAAAGGAGCTTCTGATAAATGGGAAGACATCTACCATTTACGGTTTCAAATCCAAAAACAGTAAAAAGTTTGATGCCTGCCTGGTGCTTGAGAAGGGTGAGGAAGGAATATTTAGGATTAATTTTGACTTTGAAGATGTACAGGCGAAGGTGGTTAAAGATGTGAAGTGTCCGTTATGCGGTGGTGAAATTGCCAAAAACAGCTTCGGATATGGATGCTTGAATTATCAGAAGGATAATCCGGAAAGCTGTAGATTCTCTATCGGCAAAATGGCCTCGAAGGATTTGAATGAAGCACAGGTAAAGGAGCTTTTGACAAATGGCAGAACCTCCACTATGTATGGCTTTAAATCCAAAAATGGTAAGAAATTTGATGCAAGAATTGCATTAAGCAAGGATGAAGAAGGAAAGGTTACCGGACTTAAATTTATTTTTGAGGATTTGGAAGAAAAAAGAGTTAAGGATGTAAAATGTCCGGTTTGTGGTGGAGATATAGTGATTACATCCTATGGTTATCGTTGTATCAATAATGATAGAGATAATCAGGAGAGCTGTAAATTTAACATTGGTAAGATTGCCGGTGTTTCTCTAAACGAGAAGATGCTAAGGCAGCTATTGACAGAGAAGAAAACCGATGTTATTGAAAGCTTCGTTGCAAAAACCGGTATGATGTTCTCAGCGGCTTTAAAGCTGGCAGAGGACGGCAGGATTGTATTTGATTTTGGGGAAGGAGACCCTGTGGAAACAGAGCTTACCTGCCCGAAATGCAATAATAAATTAAAGAAAAATCTGAAAAACTACTTCTGCGATTGTAATCTCAGACTTCCTGCTATCATTGCGGGAAAGGAGCTGGAGGAAGCTGTCATTGCGGAGCTTCTTACAGAAAGAAGGACGAAAGAAAAGGTTCAGGGCTTTACTGCAAAGTCCGGCAACCTCTTTGATGCGTACTTGAAAATGAATGAAGAGGACAGAGTAGAATTTGATTTTGAAGAAAGAAAGGATGACAACAACAATGTTAACAATCAAGAACCTGTATGATTTGAATGAAACCATCGCAGCAGAGCTCTTTGAGGGAGCTACTTATCCATGGGAGGTACTTCCTAAGATTTCTGCATTTATCGTGGAGCTTGGAAGCACCCTTCCGGAGGATAAATTTGAGAAGAGAGGCGAGAATATCTGGATTGCAAAAAGTGCTAAGGTAGCACCTACGGCATGCTTAAACGGTCCTCTTATCGTAGATGAGGATGCGGAAATCCGTCACTGTGCATTTGTACGTGGAAATGCAATTGTAGGAAAGGGTGCGGTGGTTGGTAACTCCACCGAGCTTAAGAATGTAGTACTTTTCAACAAGGTACAGGTGCCACACTATAACTATGTGGGCGACAGTGTACTTGGTTACAAATCCCACATGGGTGCAGGCTCCATCACCTCCAATGTAAAGAGCGACAAGACTTTGGTGGTTGTGAAGGCCGGCGAAGAGAAGTATGAAACCGGACTTAAGAAGATGGGGGCAATGCTGGGCGATAATGTAGAAGTAGGCTGCAACAGTGTTCTGAATCCGGGTACCGTTATTGGAAGAGAGTCCAACATTTATCCTACCTCCTGTGTGAGAGGTTTTGTACCTGCAAAGCATATCTTTAAGGATGGTAAAAACATCGTTTCTAAGGCTTAAGTAAAAATTTGATAATATTTTGACAAAAAGGACTAGATTTTTTTGCCCTAATATGCGAGAATATAAGAGAATATGATAAAATTTATCATTTTGAAAGGAGATATCACATGATTTATTCAAAAGAAGTTGAAGAAATGTGTCCAGTAGCACAGGGTGTTAATCACGGTTGTGCTCCTATCCCAGAAGAAGCTAAATGGGTTAAAGCTAAAGATGTAAAAGATATTTCCGGTTTGACTCATGGTGTAGGCTGGTGTGCACCACAGCAGGGTGCTTGTAAGCTTACATTGAACGTTAAGGAAGGTATCATTCAGGAAGCATTGGTAGAGACAATCGGATGTTCCGGTATGACTCACTCAGCAGCTATGGCATCTGAGATTTTACCAGGTAGAACTGTAATGGAAGCTTTAAATACAGACCTTGTTTGTGACGCT
>CAZOSU010000282.1:0-4028 GCA_964582515.1 uncultured Acetatifactor sp.
CTGCCTCCTGAAGAGTAGCAAGCTTCTCTCTTCTCACCTTTAAAAGCTGATTAATATCCTGTTCCTGAACCTTTGCATTCTGATTTTCTGCCATAATCTTCTCCTTCTTTTTCGTCGTGAACTTTGGAGCAACGCTCCAAATTCACCGGACAAAACATAGATTTTCTTAGTGTGCGTTCTTTGCACACTTAGAAAATCTTTTTGTCCTAGGCGCGCTGAATCTCTAATACCTTATAGGTAAAGACTCCTGCCTGTGTTTCTACTGATACGCTCTCTCCTACCTTTGCACCGATTAAAGCCTTACCTACGGGGCTCTCATTGGAAATCTTGCCCTTTAAGCTGTTTGCTTCGGTAGAACCTACGATTTTATATTCTAATTCCTCATTGAATTCTACATCTAATAATTTTACCTTACAGCCGATGTTGATTTTGTTTAAGTCTACTTCTTCCTCATCCACAACTTCTGCATTCTTTAAAATCTTCTCTAATTCTTCGATACGCGCTTCGATATCACGCTGCTCGTCCTTGGCAGCATCATACTCTGCGTTCTCTGACAAGTCACCCTGTTCTCTCGCTTCCTTAATCTTCTGGGCAACTTCCTGACGTCTTACCACCTTCAGCTCCTGTAATTCGTCCTCGTATTTCTTTAAGCCTTCATAGGTTAAAATATTCTTCTTTTCCTGCATTTTTTTCCCTTTCCTTCGCACTGTTTAGTGAAAACAATACTACATATTATTCTTGTAACCCGTTGTTTTTACCAAAAATCCGTTTTCTTTACAACCCATCTTCCTATAGGTTGCCCAGATTAACGCACACTATTGTACAAGAAAACAGCGACCCTGTCAAGTCGCTGTTTCGCTGTATTTTAAGTAGTTTCTAATCTTCGGTAATATATTTATTCATCTCCTGTAATACGCTGGTTATTCCCTCGATAAAGAGCAGACTGACAACAATTGCGCCCACCCGCATATAAAGTTTTTACCCTTACCGGTGGAATATCTCATCCACGCTTGCGAGTAAATCCTCCATCCGCTCCATACTGTTAATCATATTGCGAAATCTGGCGGAATTAGGATACCCGAAGGTGTACCAGGACAAGTGCTTACGCATTTCCCGTACGCCTGTATATTCTCCTTTGTACTGAAGCTGTAGCTGCGCATGACGAATCACTGTTTCTCGCACCTCTTTTACACTTGGTCTCTCCGGAACCACCCCCGTATCCAGATACTGTGTGATTTCTTTAAATATCCATGGATTTCCCTGACAGGCACGGCCTACCATGATGCCGTCGCAGCCGGTTTCTTCTACCAGGCGCTTCGCCGCTAGGGCACTATCCACATCCCCGTTTCCGATGACCGGAATGCTTACTGCCTCCTTCACCCGGCGAATGATTTCCCAATCAGCCTTACCGCTGTAGTACTGCTCCCTGGTCCTGCCGTGAACCGCTACCGCAGCCACACCACAGCTTTCTGCGATTTTTGCAATCTCCACTGCATTAATATGTTCTTCATCAAAGCCCCTGCGAAACTTCACCGTGACCGGTTTATTTATTGCCTTAACAAGCTTGGTTAATATCTCTTCCACAAGCTTTGGATTCTTCATCAGTGCCGAACCTTCGCCGTTGTTTACCACCTTGGGCACCGGACATCCCATATTAAAATCCAGTATGGCAAAGGGTCTTTCCTCAATACGCTTTGCCATTTCGGCAATAATATCCGCATCGGAGCCGAAAAGCTGCAAGGACACCGGACGCTCCTCCGGATGAATCTCTAACAGCTGCTCCGTATTTTTATTATTATAATAAATGGCCTTGGCACTTACCATCTCCATACAGATAAGCCCTGCCCCCTGCTCCCTGCACAGAAGCCGGAAAGGAAGGTCTGTCACCCCAGCCATGGGTGCCAGCACTACATTGTTGTCCAAGGTCACATTTCCGATTGTTAACTGTGCCATGATTCCCTCTAGAAAGGCTTCCGATTTTTCTCATATACCATTCTGAGACCATCCAGTGTAAGTGAACTGTCGTAAATATCGATACAATCGGTCTCTTTGGCAATGGTTCTACCCAAGCCTCCGGTTGCAACTACCTTCATGTCGGTAATGCCCGTTTCCTCTTTTACTTTCTTCACAATATATTCGGTCTGTCCAATCTGACCGTACATAAGCCCCGCCTGCATACTGCTGATGGTTTCCTTCGCCAGTATGGAAGAGGGCATTTTAATCTCTACATTGGGAAGCTTTGCCGTAGCCTTCCAAAGTGCCTCCGAGCTGATACGGATACCCGGCGCAGTAATTCCCGCAGCGAAGCTTCCATCCTCTGTTACATAATCATAGGTGGTGGCTGTACCGAAGTCGATGACCAGCACCGGACCACCGTATTTCTCATAGGCCGCCACACAATCCACAATACGGTCAGCACCAATGTCTCTGGGATTATCCGTAGCCACCTTGATGCCACTCTTCACCCCCGGCCCCACAATCAGAGGCTTGGTATGAAAATAGCGGCTGATTCCGCCGGTCAGGGAATGCATCACATCCGGCACTACGCTGGCCACACTGACCCCCTTGATATCCACCGCTTTTACCCCTTTTGTCTCCACCAGCTGGGTCAGCATCAGTCCGTACTCATCCGAGGTACGGGGTGTCTTGGTCATCATGCGGAAGGTTCCCTTCAGCTCCTGTCCATCATACACACCGCAGGTAATATTGGTATTTCCCACATCTATGGTTAAAATCTTGTCCATCCTAATTTTCTCCAATGATATCCGAAACATCTTCCTTTAGTACAAACACCCGATAATAAAGGCTTAAAGATTCCAAAAGCTCCTCCCGCTTTCTGCGGATTTCCCCAATCAGCAGACCGCTAGAAATCTCATCATAATAAATATCATCCTCTTCCGCCTGCGTCTCTAAGGATACGGAACCATCCGGCTCATATACAATTGTAAAAATACCGCCTACCTCTTCGGTAAAGAGCACACAAATAATATGCAGCTCTTCCCGGATGGACTCCGGAATGGATTTAAAACGCTCATTGAAATAATATTTCTGCTCGTAGGCATTGGCACCACAAAGTACAATTCTTTCTTCGCTCAACATGCTTCTCTCTTTCTACTCTTTAGGTATAGCCGTACAGACCACGCACGGAAACTTCTCCGGCATAGACAGTGACCACTTCACCATCTTCCCTTTCCACCAAAAGCTCTCCCATCGGGTTAATTCCTTTGGCAATACCGGTAAATTCTTCTTTAGGGTCTAACACTTTCACGAGGTTTCCCCTATTTATCAGAATATCATTATACGCATCCTGTAGCAAGCACAAATCTCCACGCAAAGTAAACTCCCGGTAAAATTTCTCAAATGCTTTCAAAATTCTTTCCAAGAGTTCTTCTCTGCTTATAACAATATTCTGTTCCGCTTCCAAACTGGTGGCAGTATCGGCAATTTCCTGTGAAAATTCCCGCTTTCGCACATTCACACCCACACCCACGACAACGAAATAAGAGCTTCCCTGCATATGCATCTCGGTCAATATACCACACAGCTTTTTTCCATTGAGAACAATATCATTGGGCCACTTAATATATGCCTCCGCCCCATAGCTTCGAACTGCCTCTGCCACAGCCATAGCCATGACAAGCGTCACCATAGAAGCCTTGTGAGGCGTGAATGCCGGGCGAAGGAGAAGTGAAAAATACAGATTCTCACCGACGGGAGACTCCCAGACTCTGCCCCTGCGTCCCCGCCCCGCGGTCTGCATATCAGCCATGTACACACTTCCGTGAGGGGCTCCGCTTAGCCCTTCTTCCCTTGCCCAAAGATTGGTGGAATCCACCACCTGTTTATAATACACCTTATTCATGCTTATTTATAATTTTTCCCAGCCTAAGGTTGCTGCCATCACTGCCTTGATGGTGTGCATACGATTCTCTGCCTCTTCAAAGACTACGGACTGCTCTGACTCGAATACCTCGTGGGTAACCTCCATCTCGCTGATACCGAATTTCTCAGAGATTTCTTCGCCAATC
>CAZOSU010000283.1:0-4025 GCA_964582515.1 uncultured Acetatifactor sp.
ACCATCGCTCACAATGTGGAGTGCTTCAAGCAGCAGATGAGCCGTTTTATCGATTTTTCCGAGGGGAAAGCACTTCTTGTAAACAATGCGGACTGGTTACTTGACTTAAATTATGTGGAAGTACTTCGTGAGGTTGGTGCACATTTCTCTGTAAACAGAATGCTTACCGCTGAGTGCTACAAGCAGCGTATGGAGAAGGGCTTAAGCTTCCTTGAGTTTAACTACATGATTATGCAGAGCTACGACTTCTATCAGTTATTCCAGAAGTACGGCTGTAACATGCAGTTTGGTGGCGATGACCAGTGGTCCAACATGCTGGGCGGTACGGAGCTGATTCGTCGTAAGTTAGGCGAGGATGCTTACGCTATGACCATTACCTTACTCTTAAATTCTGAGGGTAAGAAGATGGGAAAGACCCAGAAGGGTGCTGTATGGCTTGACCCGAACAAGACCACTCCTTTCGAGTTCTACCAGTACTGGAGAAACGTGGCAGATTCTGATGTTTTAAGATGTATCCGTATGCTGACCTTCCTTCCTTTAGAGGAAATCGAGAAGATGGATTCCTGGGAAGGCAGCAAGTTAAACGAGGCAAAGGAAATCCTTGCTTACGAATTAACCAAGCTGGTTCACGGTGAGGAAGAGGCTGCAAAGGCACAGGAGGCTGCAAAGGCATTGTTTAGCGCAGGAAGTGCAGAGAATATGCCTACCTTTGAGCTGACCGATGCAGACTTTAGAGACGGCGCTATCGATATTATCGGTGTGGTAGCTACCGCAGGTCTTTGTGCATCCCGTTCTGAGGCCAGAAGAGCCATTGAGCAGGGCGGCGTGACTGTGGATGGTGAGAAGGTTACCGATATTAAGACTCTTTACACCAAGGAATCCTTCGGCGAAGAAGGACTTATCGTAAAGCGTGGTAAGAAGAGCTTCAAGAGAGTTGTAGTAAAGTAATCATAATTCTAATTTCCCCTTCATATACTTTTTTTAAGTATGGAAGGGGATTTTTTATGGAAGAATTGAAAAGTTTTGATTTGTACAAAGATATTAAAAAGAGATGCAACGGTGAAATTTACATAGGGGTTTTGGGTCCTGTCCGCACCGGAAAATCCACATTTATTAAGCGTTTTATGGAAAATCTGGTGCTTCCGGGGATTGTAGACGAATATGAAAAAAGCAGGGCCGTGGATGAGATGCCCCAGAGTGCCACGGGAAAGACCATCATGACCACGGAACCCAAATTTATCCCCAAGGAAGCAGCCACAGTAAAACTCTCAGAGGATACAGAGGTGAAGGTACGTCTTATCGACTGTGTGGGCTATATGGTGGAAGGTGCCAGCGGTCACATGGAGGAGGAAAAGGAGCGGATGGTGAAGACACCTTGGTTTTCGGAGGAAATCCCCTTTACCAAGGCTGCGGAAATCGGTACGGATAAGGTGATGAAGGACCATAGCACTATTGGAATAGTCATTACCACGGATGGAAGCTTTGGGGAGCTTTCGCGAAAAAATTATCTGATTCCGGAGGAGAAGACAATTGCTGCCATGAAGGCTACGAAAAAGCCTTTTGTAGTACTTTTAAATACCAATAAGCCCTATCAGGCGGAAACCAAGGCTTTGGCGGAAGAGATTGGTCTAAAGTATGGTGTATCCGTGCTCCCGGTGAATTGTGAGCAGCTAAGCAAAGAGGATGTTATGAATATATTGAAAAATGTCCTCTTTGAATTTCCTATCCGTAGTATTGCCTTTAAGGTTCCTTGTTGGGTGGAATCGCTTCCCATTGACCATGAGATAAAGAAAAGCATGATTGCGTGCCTTAAAAATATTATGAAGGAATACAGCACCATTAAGGACATTATGAATAAGCCCATGGTTATGGAGAATCCATATGTGAATAAGGTAATGATAGAGAAACAGGGCGTTTCTGACGGTGAAGTAGTGGTAAATGTTGAAATGGTGCCAGCTTATTATTACCAAATTCTAAGCGAGATGGTTGGGGAGAAAATTACGGACGATTATGCGTTGATTACGATGCTGAAGAATTATACTTTTATGAAAAATGAGTATACTAAAGTGGCAGATGCCATGGATGCAGTACATTACAAGGGCTATGGTGTGGTGATGCCGGCAAGGGAGGAGATAACCCTAAGTCAGCCGGAGGTTATCAGGCACAGCGGTAAATTTGGCGTGAAAATCAAGGCCAGCAGTCCTTCCGTACATATGATTCGTGCCAATATTGAGACAGAGATTGCCCCCATCGTAGGAAGTGAAAAGCAGGCAGAGGATTTGATTAAGTATCTGCAGAATGCGGATGAGCAGGAAAACAGCATCTGGGACGTGAATATTTTCGGTAAAACGGTGGAGCAATTAGTCAGTGACGGAATAACAACCAAAATCACTACTCTTGGAGAGGAATGTCAGCTGAAATTGCAAGATACCATGCAAAAGGTTGTCAATGACTCCAACGGCGGAATCGTTTGTATCATTATCTGACGATTGATTTTCAGACCCACCTTTTGTATACTATAGTTATATAGGAAAGGTGGGTCTTTTGTTATGGGAAAAGTATATGATAAGTTAATGAATTGCTTAAAATGTGTAAGGGAAAAGACGGATTTTGTACCTGGGGTGGCGTTGGTGCTGGGCTCCGGTCTGGGGGATTTTGCCAAAGAAATTGATGTGGTTTATGAGCTGTCTTATGATGAAATTGATGGCTTTCCTGTATCCACCGTACCCGGCCATGCGGGAAGGTTTATCTTTGGTTATGTAGGAAAGACACCGGTGGTATGTATGAAGGGCAGGGTGCATTATTATGAGGGATATGATATTTCTGATGTAGTGCTTCCTATCCGGTTAATGAAGCTTCTTGGGGCAGAGATTCTCTTTGTAACCAATGCGGCAGGTGGAGTAAATACCTCCTTTCATGCAGGGGATTTGATGTTGATTAAGGATCATATTGCTTTATTTGCACCCAATCCGTTAATCGGGGCAAATGAAGATACCTTAGGAGTACGTTTCCCAGATATGAGCCATGTGTATGATATAGAGTTGCAGGATCTGATTCGCAGAACTGCCAGGGAAAATGATATCTATATTCAGGAAGGTGTGTACACCTATTTGACAGGCCCATCCTACGAAAGCCCGGCGGATATCAAGGCTCTGAAGACCTTGGGAGCTGATGCGGTGGGCATGAGCACGGTGCCGGAGGCTATTGCTGCTAATCACATGGGAATGAAAATCTGTGGCATTTCCTGTATCTCCAATTTGGCTGCCGGAATGTCGGACACGCCTCTTTGCCATGAGGAGGTACAGCAGGCAGCGGATGAGGCAGCACCGAAATTTAAAAAGCTGGTGTCCGAGACCATAAAGCAGCTTGCTTAAGGAGTGAAAAATTGAAAGAGGAACAGATTAAAAGTTTAATTGAAGAAGCCATGAAGTATCGAAGGAGAGCCTATAGTCCCTATTCCCATTATAAGGTGGGAGCGGCAATTCTTACAGCTGGCGGAAAAATATATGGCGGATGTAATATAGAAAACGCTTCCTATGGGGCAACCAACTGTGCAGAACGGACAGCCTTTTTTAAAGCAGTCAGTGAGAAGGAGATGGACTTTACAGCCATTGCTATTGTGGGTGGTCCGGAGGAGGGAGCGGAGCATAGCTTTTCTGATTATGCCTATCCCTGCGGCATTTGCAGGCAGGTAATGAAGGAGTTTTGCAAACCGGATTTTCAGATTATTGTGGCAAGGGAGACAAAAGACTATAAAATTTTTACGTTGAGCGAGCTTTTACCTATGGGATTTGGAGGCATAAGTTAAGATAAGGATGAACATCAGATTATATAACGCCCGTATTTTAACCATGGAGGAAGGAAAAGAGATTTTCCGTGGAGAAATATGGATAAAGAATGATAAAATTGCATATATTGACTGTCAGAGTCAAATTGACCGGCATATGTGCATGCCGGATTTGCCTGGGATAAACTGGGATTATCAGCTGGACTGTGAGGGGAATCTTCTGATGCCGGGCTTTAAA
>CAZOSU010000284.1:0-3988 GCA_964582515.1 uncultured Acetatifactor sp.
TTTTTCCTTATGCGCTTGCTGTTGGGCAGGCGCTTTTTATTGATTTGGGGACAAGGATACCACAAGGAACGCTACGGGTATCCGGATATGCCTATCCCTTTATCAGTGAGTGGGTGCTTCGGCAGACGCTGCCCTATCTGTCGGAGCTACCCATTTTCTCATATGGATTTACAGCAGATGGGCAGCTGATACCGCCTGCTGTTAATGAGGATTTTATGATAAATATGGCTAAGGAATATGGGGTAAAGCCCATACTTACCCTGACTCCCTTTGACGAAAGAGGGATATTCAGTAATTACCTGATAAATCAGGTGGTGAACAGCCAGCCGGCAATTGATACGTTGATTGGGAATCTGGTACGTGTGATGTATCAAAAGGGCTATGTGGGGGTGGATATTGATTTTGAATATATTTTAGCCGAGGACAGGGATGCCTTCACGGAGTTTGTCAGGCAGGTGGCGGAGCAGATGCGGGCAAATGGATTTCATACGTCCATCGCCCTGGCACCCAAAACCAGCGGGGAGCAAAGAGGGCTTCTTTACGAGGGAAAGGATTACCGGGCACTGGGGGAAATCGTGGACCATGCCCTGCTTATGACCTATGAGTGGGGATATACCTATGGCCCGCCTCTTGCAGTGGCACCCATTAATCAGGTGCGAAGAGTGGTGGAATATGCAGTGACGGAAATTCCAAGGGAAAAGCTGGACCTTGGGATTCCGAATTATGGATATGACTGGCCACTTCCCTACGAGAGGGGAGTTACGATGGCGACCACCATCGGAAATGTGCAGGCAGTGCAGATTGCCATTGCACAGGGGGCAGAAATACAGTATGATGAGATTGCCCAAAGCCCCTTTTTTACTTATGAGGAGGCTGGTATCCGGCATGAGGTATGGTTTGAGGATGTACGCAGTATCCAGCAGAAATTTGAGCTTATCCGGGAATTTGGGCTGGGAGGCTGCGGCTACTGGCAGATTATGCGCTGGTGGAGGGCAAACTGGCGGCTGCTATATAAGAATTTTTATGTGGAGAAGTGATATGAGAGACTTACGGGAGGTTATATGTGAGTATGGGGACATCCCGCTTTTACGTAATATGTCAGGGGAGGATGTGGAAGCAGCACTGCAATGTGTGGGCGCGTATGTGAGAGAATATCAGAAGGAGGATTATATTTTCCTTGAAAATGATAAAGTAGGTTGTGTGGGATGTATCTTAGAGGGTAGTGTGCAGATGATTCGTGAGGATATCTGGGGAAATAAGACCATGCTGATTACCATGAGGGACAAAGAATTGTTTGGAGAATCCTTTGTGTGTGGGAAGCAGGAAACCTCTTCCGTGGCTTTTGTGGCAGGGGAGAAGACCCTTGTGCTTTTTTTGCCCTTTCATCGGGTGATGAACTCCTGTTCCTGCGCGTGTGCCCATCACCAGAAGCTGGTTATGAATATGGTCACACTGATTGCAGAGAAAAACGGTGCGTTAATTTCCAAGATTGATATCATCAGTAAGAAGACTCTGCGTGAGAAAATAGCGGCGTATTTATTGACAGAGGCCGGTGTCAGGAATTCCGGGTATTTTACCATTTCCATGGGGAGAGTGCAGCTGGCAGAGTATCTGAATGCGGACAGAAGTGCTCTTTCCAGGGAATTGAAGCTGATGAAAGAGGAAGGATATATTGATTTTGAGAAAAATACCTTTCGTATATTAAAAGAATTTTAGGGGGATGTTGCATAGGCAACGTCCTTTTTTGCTTTTGAGATATATAATCATGATGTAACTGTAATCATGTCTGAGAAAGGGAGAAAGCATGGAATTACGCAAAGAATTATTGGGAGCCATTATCGGGCTGGCAAAGACCTGTGGGAATAATCCCAAAACAGAAAATACGGACAGAATCCTTTTGGAGGGGCTGGTGGCGGTGCATACGGAAAGCTTTGGGGAAGAGATGCTGGAGAAAAAGCTTCACATGGTGCGGCAGGAAAAGGACAGGATTGCGCCCAATTGCAGGAACTGTGCATCCCCCTGCGGAAATACGTCGGAGTACGATTTGGAGCTGCTTTTGCAAAAAGAGGAAGGATGCAGGGAAAAGAAGCTGCGGATGCTTCAGGATATTGTTGAGGCAGCGGTAGCGTTCTATCAGGTAATGCTGCAGGGCTTTGATGTGTCAGAGCATATGGAAATCTTCTTTAAGGTGTTATCCGTGGTGACCTATGATATGGAGCCGGTGGCATTGGAAGCTATTCTTGGAGAGATTGGGGACGAGAAGCTTAGGATTAGTAATTACAGGGTATAAAAGGAGGAAAAGATGATTCGTAAAATTATCAAGATAGATGAAGAGAGATGCAATGGTTGCGGAGCTTGTGCCACAGCCTGCCATGAAGGGGCTATCGATATCGTAGAGGGAAAGGCGAAGCTTGTGAGAGAGCATTATTGTGATGGACTGGGTGATTGTCTCCCGGCGTGTCCTACAGGAGCAATTACCTTTGAGGAAAGAGAGGCACCGGCTTACGATGAGGCGGCAGTGCTGGCTGCCAAGAAAAAGGCAGAGGATGTGAAGGCACATCAAGGCTGTCCCGGGACAAGGGCAAGAATGATGGCTCAGCCGGTTTCAGAGCCGGCAGCGGGAAAAGCTGTATCCAATGTGCAAAGCTGTCTGATGCAGTGGCCGGTGCAGATAAAGCTTCTTCCCACGGTGGCTCCTTTTTATGAGAATGCAAACCTGCTGGTAGCAGCCGACTGTAGTGCGTTTACCTATGGGAATTTTCATGAGGATTTTATGAAAAATAAAATTACCATGATTGGGTGCCCCAAGCTGGATGCAGTGGATTATTATGAAAAGCTGGCAGAGATTATAAGGAACAATAATATCAAAAGTGTAACGGTGGTGCGCATGGAGGTACCATGCTGTGGAGGAATTGAGAATGCAGTAAAGCGGGCCTTACAAAGCAGTGGAAAGTTCCTGCCCTGGCAGGTGGTGGTGCTTGGTACCGGAGGAGAAATACTGGAGTAAGTGGATATAAAAGAGGGTAGCCGTAGAATGGCTACCCTCTTTGTATTATCTGGTAAACAGCTGGCACCAGTAAGGTGTTCCGTTAGCGTTTACATAGTATCCCACACCGATGGTGGTGAAATTGGGATTCATAATGTTGGCACGGTGACCGGAGCTGTTCATCCAGGCCTTCATCACTGCTTCCGGAGTCTTTTGTCCCCAGGCAATGTTTTCTCCTGCACCCTTATAGGAAACATTCTGCTCTTTTAAGGCAGTGGCAAAGGAAGTGCCGTTGGGACGGGTGTGGGAGAAGAGCTGCGCTGATTCCCCGGCACGAACCTGAGCTGCCGCCTGTACCTTGGTGGAGATGGTCAGGGGAGAAAGGCCTTCCTTGGCACGCTCTGCATTTACAAGAGCTGCCACCTCCTTAAGAAATGCATGCTCGCCGGTGGTAGAATCATCCTCCGGTGTACTTTCTTCAGTGGAACCGTTTCCGGGAGTATTTTCCGGCGTGTTGTTACCGGGCAAATCAGTTTCCGGAGTATTATTCTCAGGCTTTTCATTTTCCGGAGCTTCGATTTCCGGGATATTTTCCTGGGGAGTGTCAAAATCCGGCAGAGTAATATTCGGGAGGCAATTCTCTAATTTCCCTAAAATGCTCTGGAAATCGCAGCCGGAGCCACTGATATAGAATACCTTGCTTCCACCGGGAAGTACCTGTAGGTAGTTTCGTGGTGCTGCCTGGGCGGTAAGTGTGTGACCGCCTAGGCTGGCCATGGTCAATGCAACAGTTGTAAGTAATGTAAATTTCTTCATTGGTCCTCCTTTCGATTTATCTCTGCAACATAAATGTGACGGAAATAATGTAGAAATAGAACGTGAAATGATGGGCTTATCAAAGACCGGAACACAGTATGTCATTTTATCAAATTTACAACGTCGTCATTTTGCGGGTCTTTCGGATGTAATAAAAGGTCAATAAATAATATAGTTACTTAAATA